>NZ_FNBU01000021.1 GCF_900102435.1 Sporolituus thermophilus DSM 23256
ACCCAGCCAGGACGAAGCATCTTATCTTGTTTGATCAGCTGGTCCATTTTTTCTAAAACCGCCTTGACGATCGTGCGCCCTACGTCATGTAGTTTATTTTGTAACAGCCGCTCAAATTTCTGAAAATCCATCTCATACAATAAACGCTCAAATTCTTTCTCGTCTTCTCCCAACTTCGAAAGGATAACCTCTTTGATATATCGAATAAATACTGTCATGAAGACATCACCCCTGGGTAATCTTTTTGGATTACTCATCCCGTCGAAGGATGGTGATGTCTTCTTCTTTTTTCTTCCTCAAAAATCCTACAGTAATTTTACACTAACCCCAAATTTACATATAGCAAAAAACCCGCGAAATTCGCGGGTCATGAGACATTTAGGTTTTATATGGTGGAGGCGAGGGGAGTCGAACCCCTGTCCAAAGGCATTGCTACACGGGCTTCTCCGAGCGCAGTCTGTATTTTAAAATTCGCCCCTTTGACGCCTACAGACAGGCTTCGCCGGCGCTATCTCGATAAAGTTTCCCAGTCGGTCCTCCGAGAATTGGACCTCAGGTATCCCGCTAATTGACGCCCTAGCCTAGGCCGCGGGCGAGCGTAGGTAGGACGTTAGCAGACTAAGCTGCTAAAGCGTATTCTTCGTTTGCGTTTACTTTAGGCCCACCGTATTATCGGGCTGATGGAACCCCGGCTCGCTACCCATGCCACAACTACCCCTGTCGAAACCAGTACGCCCCCGTGCTGTGCTGAGGGTGATGGCGACTGTAAACGCAAAGCAAGTATATTTATTTTATTATTAAATTATAACATGCTCCCTAGCACTTAGGCAATTAATATTTTTGTTTTTCCCGCAGCGCCCGGTCCATTTCGCGCTTGGCATCCCGTTCGGCCATATCCTCCCGCTTGTCATAAAGCTTTTTGCCGGTAGCAACAGCCAGTTCAACCTTGGCTTTGCCCCGGGTAAAGTAAATCTTCAGCGGAACAAGGGTAAACCCTTTCTCTTTGGTCTTGCCGATAAGCTTATTTATCTCATACCGATGCAGGAGCAGCTTGCGGGTGCGCAGCGGCTCGTGATTGAAGCGGTTCCCCTGCTCGTAGGGGCTGATGTGCATGTTATGCAGCATGACCTCTGCATTTTCGATGCGGGCATAGCTGTCCTTCAAATTGGCTTTGCCAGCCCGCAGCGATTTAACTTCCGTACCGGTCAGTACAATGCCGGCCTCGTAAGTTTCGTGAATATGAAAGTCATGCCGCGCCTTGCGGTTTTCAGCAACGATTTTAATTTTCGACCCCTTGTCCATAGGCGCCACCTCAGGTAAAGCATCTAGCCGTAAAGTATATGATACACGACAAAACCCGTTTCGTCAATAAACCTATATTTTAAACCGAAACCGCAGGAACAAGAATGCGGAAAGTGGTACCCTGCCCCACCTGACTGTCGACCTCGATCCGCCCCTTATGAGCATTAATAATCGAATAAGCGATGCTAAGCCCCATACCGGTGCGGTTCACTTTTGATGTATAAAAAGGTACCCCGAGGTTGGGCAACTGTTCGGCCGGAATGCCGCAACCGGTATCGGCAATCTCCACACAAACTGCGTTTCCGGCCCTGCCAAGCCGGAGCCCGAGTTTCCCGCCGCCCGGCATTGCTTCGATTGCATTTTGACAAATATTTAATAAAGCTTGCCTGATTTGGTTTTTGTCCAATAAGCATTCGGGCAGCTTTTCATAACAGTAATACTCTATTTCAATGCCATGCAAAAATGCCTGCCGGTCAATCGCGCCAATAATTTCCTCAACGATAGCGCCGAGCGCTTGTTTTTTCGTCACCGGCGGCGTTGGACAGGCCAGTTGCATAAATCCGTCGATGACACTGCTGGCCTGATCGACTTCGGCGATAATGGAAGCCATGCAATCGACAAGTTTTTGGTCGTGATTATATCTTTTCTGCAAAAGCTGGGCATACCCGCGAACCGTAGTTAACGGGTTTTTTATTTCATGGGCCATGCTGGCAGCTATCTGGCCGGCAAACACCAATTTTTCTTTTTCCCGTAATACGCTTTTAGTCTGTTTCAGCTCTTCAATATAGGCCTGTAAGACCTGCTCGGCTTGTTTGCGTTCTTCAATTTCTTGCTTGGCCGCTCCTAACTTATAATAGAGAAGTTTATGGGGTTCTTGCAAGTTGGTGGCAACCATGGCTTTATACGTAAAATAGAACGACGCAAACTTAAAGAGATGACCAAACATATTTGAAAGGCCATAGACATCAACATAAAAAGTAAAACAAAGCTCAGCCATTATTGTTGTTAAAAACACCAGCAGTAAAAACGGCAGTACCGTTGGATGATAATACTTTTTGTGCGACCAGGTCACCTCGAAGGCCAATAACAGAATTACGCAAATGATATATTCGCTTAGCTTCTTAAAAAACGTAAGCCCATGCGAGTCAATAAAACAATCAGGAAATATTTGCCAATAAAAAACGGATAAAAGCAACAAACCCGAAACTGCTGTGTAGGCTGCGAGAACCGCAGTTAGCCGCAGGGGCCGGTAAAAGAAGAGAGGGGCTATTAACAAGGATACGCTTTCGATATATCTGGTGATAACCCAGAGCTGCGTAGCAAGGTTGGCGCCGCCCGAGGCAAAGATACCCATTCCTTTGTAAGCCAAGGCATGGAGTAAATTAAAACCGCCCACAAAACCATAGGCAATGCCGACAAACATAAAATAATTGTTTGTCGCAATTTTATGTGTATTTACCGCAATGATAAAGACACTGAACGCGATGATAACCGAGAATAGCTCGATAAGACTGTGAAATAGCAAGTAGTTTGTAAAACTGATATAGGCCGATAGTAAAATTAACAAAAGTAATGCGGCGCCCGTTTTAGTCGAATTTATTAGCCACTTTGGCGCCGTTGCCACATTTTGTCCGATGGTTATACCGTCTTCCATTTTAGGTCTCCTTAATATCTCCTTTACTAAATATTGCTAATTTTGCATACATTCCCATATTATACCAAAACACTACTGCTCGTCAATTAAAAATGCCCGTAGATTATGCATTATCTACGGGCATTTTTTACACTCCCGTTAGGCGACGGGAATATCTTCGTCCGGTTGGAGAGTGGGCACCTCTACCCGTACCGTGTCAGGATATTTAAGGCCGGTACCGGTATTGAGCATAACCACTTTCTCATGCGGCTTGATCCAACCGTCGGCGAGCAGCTTCTTGGCCGCCGCCAGTGTAGCTGCGCCTTCGGGGCAGATGAAGAGACCTTCTTTGGCCGCAATTTCGGCCTGATCTCTCAGGATTTCTTCATCCGAAACAGCCACCGCGCAGCCGCCCGTATTATATACTGCTTCAAGGACGAGGAAGTCGCCAAGCGCTTTGGGCACCGTGATGCCGAAAGCCACCGTAGACGCGTTGTTCCAGAACTCGGAAGCCGGCTTCTTCTCCTCGTAAGCCTTAACAATAGGCGCACAGCCTGCCGCTTGCACGGCAACCAGCCGCGGCAGTTTTTCGCCGATCCAGCCAATCGCCTGCAGTTCTTTCAGCGCTTTGTAGATGCCGATCAGGCCAACCCCGCCGCCGGTAGGATAAAGGATGACGTCCGGCACTTCCCAATTCATCTGCTCGGCGATTTCCAGGCCCATCGTCTTCTTGCCTTCAATGCGGTACGGCTCTTTCAAAGTGGAAGCATCCATCCAGCCATATTTCGCCACTGCCCGGCCGACAATCTTGCCAGCATCACTGATTAACCCATTGACAAGGTAGAACTGGGCACCGGCGATGGCACACTCGTTACGGGTAATAGCGGGGGCGTCAACAGGCATTACAATATAGGCTTTAATTCCCGCTTTGGCGCAGTAGATGGCCCAGGCGGCGCCGGCATTGCCATTGGTGGGCATCGCCAGGGCTTTAACGCCCAGTTCTTTGGCGCGCGACACACCGACAGCAGCACCGCGGGACTTAAAGGTGCCGCTGGGGATAATGCCCTCGTCTTTCAGGTACAGATTGGGCAGGCCGATTTCGTTGCCAAGCGTGTCGCAGTGAATCAGCGGCGTCATGCCCTCGCCAAGCGACACTTTATTCTTTTCGTCGACCAGCGGCAAAAGCTCGCGGTACCGCCAGAGATCAGGTTTGCGGCCGATAAGGTCGGATTTTTTAAAGTTGGCTTTGACCTTTTCCAGATCGTAGCGGACCAAAAGCGGCGAGCCGCAAGAGCAAAGCTGCGTCAGTTTGTGCGGGTCATGGGTTGCCCCGCATTTGGGGCATTCTAAATGACTCATGTACATGAACATCACTCCTTGTTAGCTAATCTAGGCTCTGAGCCTGCAGACCGGTAGCAGACGCGCGGGGCTGCGGGGGTTAGAGCTGGCGACTTCTTTGGCTGCGGACCTCTTCCAGGTAATTGTAGATCGAATACCTGGAGACACCAAGCGTGGCGGCCACCTGGTCGACCGCGCCTTTCACCAGAAAAACACCTTTTTCGTCCAGCTGCTTGATAATATTGAGCTTTTCTTCACGGGGCAAATTGGCGACAGGAATATGGTAATTCTCCAAAATAGACTTTATTATGCTGTTAAGCGCCTCAGAAACGTCATTGCTAAAGGTTTCCTTAACGGCGCCGGTTTCTACGGCCAGGCTTTTCTCCAGAAAATACTTCCAGGACAACATGGGCGTCAAGTCCACATTGATGCACAGGCATCCGATAATATGGCCGTCATCGTCGCGGACAAAGGTAGTCGACGACCGCAGCGTCTTGCCATCCCGCGTCGTTGTGCCATAGTTTAGGATATCCTTGCAATCGTCGCCGTACTTGCGCAGATTTTCCAGAACCAGGTCGGTGAGCGGCGCGCCAACCTGGCGGTTAGTAACGTTCCCTACGATGTACACTACTGACTGTTCCGGCCGGGTGACGTCGTGGATCACCACCTCGCTATAAACGCCGACGGTGGCATGAATAGCGTCAGCTACCGGTAGTAGAGCCTGCAATTTTGGATGCAGTGGTTGCAAGTTTCCACCCCTTATATAGGTTACTCCACTTTTTTCGAAAAAACTTCCACAAAAATTTGCCAAATCCTTTTTTCTTTTTCCTATTTTAAGAAAAAATTATTAAAAAAGTTGAAAACAAAAAATGATCTAACGGCAAAAGTTTAATAGCAGCCTTAGGAAAAATGCCGGTTGCTCACGATTCTTATAAAATAATTATAAAATCTATTAAAAATTTTTAATCCGCCATGGTTGACAGATAATTTTTATCTGCCTAAACTTTATTTGGAGAGAAAAATGTTGGTTTTTGCCAACAAAGGTAAAGGGGAGGATAAAAATGTTAACCGTTGTCAGCACGGCTAATGCTCCGGCCGCGATTGGACCGTACTCGCAAGCAATTAAAGTCGGAAATCTTGTCTTTACATCCGGGCAAATCCCGATCAATCCGGCTACCGGGGAACTTGTAACCGGTTCGGTAGAAGAGCAGACCCACCAAGTTCTGAAAAACGTCAAAGCTGTCCTTGAGGCAGCCGGCGCCAGTCTCGACAGCGTCGTAAAAACAACGGTCTTTATTAAGGACATGAACGATTTTGCGAAAATCAACGCCGTCTACGCCACTTACTTCACCGTCAACCCGCCGGCCCGCTCCTGCGTCGAAGTGGCCCGCCTGCCGAAAGACGTACTGATTGAGATCGAAGCAATAGCTTACGTCGCCGATAAATAAAGGCAAGATTAAAACCTCCCGGGCTAAATCCGGGAGGTTTTGGCTTTATCTACTGCAGCGGCAGCGGTTGTTCTTGGTTTTGCCGGGCCGGCGACTGGCAGGCTGCCGCCTGTTGCTCCGGCCGGCGGGGACTGCCGGCGTAACGAATGCGGGCAAATTCGGCCAAATCTTTATCGACCGTGACCAAGTCCTCACGGCTGAGCTCGCTGGTCGACCGCTTGCCAACAGCCTGGACAGCGAGCTGCATTTCGGCCACGCAAGACCGGAGGAAATTGGCCAGATGGCCTGCCGCTTGGTCAATATCCAGTTTGTCGTTCAGCTTACCGGTGTAAAGGGCTAACTGTACTGGCGGCGATTGGGGCAGCGCCTTGGCTACCTGGGTGTGCATGGCCGCCATCAGGGCGATGGAACCAATATAGACGGCATCGGCACCCAAGGCCAGCGCTTTCAGGAAATGGCCCGGCGTCGTAAGTCCGCCGGTGATGATCAGGCTAAACTTGTCGCGGAGGTTGTTTTCTTCCAGCCAATTGACCGCCCTGACCAACGAGTGCAGTGTCGGCAAGCCCACATTGTCCTGCAAAGTAGGGTTAGATGCGGCCGTACCGCCTTCGGAGCCGTCGATGACAATATAATCGGCCTCGGTCTGGGCAATAACGGCCAGCTCGTATTCCAGAAAATCGGTGCCGGCGATTTTTACGCCCACGGGGACATCGTATTGCTCTTTCATGGAATTAATCATTTTAATATAGTCCTGCGTATTGTTCTTACCAGGCATCCGGGCATAGACGGTAGCCCCCTGCCCCGTTGCCAATTTCCAGGTTTGGCGCAAATGCTCGCCAATCATGTCGCCAGGCATGGGTTCATCTACGGCGCCGCCCCACGCCCCCTGGCCAAGTTGGATTTCGATGGCGTCCAAACGGCTGAGCTGCTCCGGACCGCTGAGCTGGCCGCCACGATGATATTGGCCGATAAGGTACTTGGCATTATCCCGCTCTTCGTTAGTCACGGCCGACTCCCCGGTGTTGGTGGCCGTTCCCGCCAGCGCGGCGCCGCGGGCCAAGGCCATTTTCATCTGCAGGCTGAGCGAACCGCCATAAGACATGCCGGTAATCAGAATGGGAATGTCCAACTGGAGCGGCTTTGGAGCCCGGGGCCCGATAACGGTACGGGTGTCGACGGCGGTGTAATCGGGATAAGGCAATTGAAAGAGCTGCCGGGGATTAAGCAAAATACTGTCCCACGGCGAAAGTACTACCGGGCTTCCCAGGGGCCGCGTCAGCTCTTTGCCCAGCTCGGAGCGCATTGCCGCTTCCATGATGGCCCGGGGCGACAGTTTTTCCGCCACCGTGACCATGAGAAAGGGATTATCGGGATAATCTTCGGTTAACATTTTCATGGCAGCTTCATCCAGCATAGGATCCATCATTTTCATCAGCAACCAGGATGCAAGCATTGTAACCACCTCCGTATTTCTTTATAAATAGTTTAACGGGATGAGCGTAAAATATCTAAAACCTGATTAAAAATTTACCGCAGCGACCCACTTAGGCAGGAATGCCGGGAAAACTTTGGGGAAAAACTACCATCGCTGGAAAAATCATTGTATAATATTGTATAATGTAGATTACTTAAAGTTTTTTCGTAAAGGAGAGCAAACATGGCAAGGATCAATGAAAACTATCTGAAATTGCCCGGCAGTTATCTCTTTGCCGAAATTGCCCGCCGGGTCGCCAAGTTTAAAAACGAAAACCCTGAGGCCGACATTATCCGCCTTGGTATTGGCGATGTAACCCGCCCGCTGGCCCCCGCCGTTATCGAAAGCCTTCATAAGGCCGTCGATGAAATGGGACAAGCTGCTACCTTCCGCGGCTATGGTCCTGAGCAAGGCTACGAATTCCTTATTGAAAAAATCATCGAAGGCGACTATGCACCGCGCGGCGTGAAGCTGGATGTAGAAGAAGTCTTTGTCAGCGACGGCTCGAAAAGCGATGTCGGCAACATCCAGGAAATCTTCGGCATCGACAATATTGTGGCCATTACCGACCCTGTTTATCCGGTCTATCTTGACAGCAACGTCATGGCCGGCCGGACCGGCGAGTATAAAAACGGCCGCTTTGAAAAAATCGTTTATCTCCCCTGCAACGCCGAAAACAATTTTGTCCCCGCCCTGCCCAAGGAAAAAGTGGACATGATTTATCTATGCGTGCCCAATAACCCGACCGGTACTACCCTGTCCAAAGCCGAACTTAAGAAATGGGTAGATTATGCCCGGGAGAACGACGCGATTATTTTTTTTGACTCCGCTTATGAAGCCTACATCCAAGAACCCGATATTCCCCACAGCATTTACGAAATCGAGGGTGCGAAAGAAGTAGCCATCGAATTCCGCTCCTTCTCGAAAACGGCCGGCTTCACCGGCACGCGCTGCGCCTACACGGTCGTGCCCAAAACCGTCATGGCCTCCACCGCCGCCGGCGAAAAGTATCCGCTCAACAAGTTGTGGAACCGCCGCCAGACGACCAAGTTCAACGGCGTGCCCTACATCGTCCAGCGGGGCGCCGAAGCCGTCTACAGCCCCGAAGGGCAAAAGCAAATCCGCGAAATCATTCAGTACTATATGACCAATGCCAAAATCATCCGCGAAGGGCTTGAGAGTGTGGGCCTGCAGGTCTTTGGCGGCGTCAACGCCCCCTATATCTGGCTTAAAACGCCCCATAACCTTGACTCTTGGGCTTTCTTTGACAAACTCCTTACCGAAGCCCATATCGTCGGTACACCGGGCTCCGGCTTCGGTCCCTCCGGCGAGGGCTACTTCCGCCTTACTGCGTTCGGCAGCCGCGAAAACACCGAGCGGGCCATCGAGCGCATCAAAACCCGCCTCAAGCTGTAAAGAAAACCGAGTATTGAACCGCGGAGATAATCATGCCAATAAATGGCACCACAAAGCATGAAAAGTAAGTTTTTGAACTAATCTCGCGCGACAACTGTCGCGCGCGTAGCCCTTTGCGTTCTTTGCGCACTTTGCGGTTTTACGCTTTTCAGGGTAGGCCGCAAAGGGTATAACGGGCGCGACGCATGTCGCGCCTAAAAATTACTTTGCGCTCTTTGCGTACTTGGCGGTTAAAAAAATTTCGCACAGTAAAAAAGTCCTGTCAGCGCATACGCTGACAGGACTTTTTTATTCGGTTGTCGACGCGGCCGCCAGGCTCAGTTCGCACTGGGGAAAGTTAAGAGTAGCGAACAGGTCGGCAAGGGTTTCGGCGCGGCGGATGAGTTTGACGCTGCCGTCGGGGCGCAGCAGCAGTTCGGCCGAACGCAGTTTGCCGTTGTAGTTGAAGCCCATCGCATGGCCGTGGGCGCCGGTGTCGTGGATAACGACAATATCGCCAATGTCGATGCGGGGCAGCGGACGGTCGATGGCGAACTTATCGTTGTTTTCGCACAGTGAGCCGGTTACGTCGTAAATATGGTCAGCCGGCCAATCTTCCTTGCCGGCCACGGTAATGTGGTGGTACGCACCATACATGCCGGGCCGCATCAGATTGGCCATGCAGGCATCAAGCCCGACGTAGTTCTTGTAAATCTCTTTTTTGTGCAACACCCGTGCCACCAAATAGCCGTACGGGCCGGTGATCATGCGGCCGCATTCCATGGCCAGCTTGACCGGATGCAGGCCGTTAGCGACAATCTTGGCCTCATAGGCCTTACGGATTTCTTCACCCACATAGGCAAGGTCAACCGGCTGTTGCTCGGGACGGTAGGGAATGCCAATACCGCCGCCCAAATCGATAAACTCAACCTTGATGCCAAGTTTTTGATAAATTTCAATGGCCAGGTCAAACATCATGTTGGCCGTTTCGACAAAGCACTGCGGATTGAGCTCGTTGGAGATGACCATAGTATGCAGGCCGAACCGCTTAACCCCTTTGGCCTGCACGATGCGGTAAGCGTCAAATAGCTGCTGGCGCGTCAAACCATATTTGGCCTCTTCCGGCTTGCCGATGATGGTGTTGCCCTGTTTAAGGAGCGGCCCGGGATTATAGCGGAACGAAATAATCTCAGGCAGACCGGCGTGTTTTTCTAAAAATTCGATATGGGTAATATCGTCCAGGTTGATGATCGCGCCCAATTGTTTGGCTTTAATGTACTCCTCAGCGGGCGTGTCGTTGGAGGAAAAGATAATTTCTTCGCCCGTAATGCCGGCCATTTCGGCCAGAACCAGTTCGGCGAGCGAGCTGCAATCGGCGCCGAATCCTTCTTCCCGCAGGATCTGCAGGATATACGGATTAGGCGTTGCTTTTACGGCGAAATATTCTTTGAACCCAGGCGCCCAGGCAAACGCGGCCGTCAACTTTCTGGCATTTTCCCTGATACCCTTCTCATCATAAATATGAAAAGGCGTCTTATGCTGGCGAATGATTTCTTCCAATTTTGCTTTGGTAAAGGGGAGCTTTTTCTCTGCCATAAGGATACCTCCTGTTAGAATATTGAATGCGGCCGGGAGCGCCTCAGCTAATATGAAAACGGCCTGCGAGACCATCTCGCAAGCCGCTAAAAATGCTTATACCAAGCCCTATACTAGCCGTGCAAGATAGCGCTCCACCCGAATTTGCTCGGATGACAGTCTTACCCTTATTTAGCGGCAAGACCAGCAGAAGGTCCTTGGCCATGACCTGCTGCTTCGGCGGATATTCCTTTCTGCACCCTTCATCGCCGGCCTGCTCATGAATGCATACTCTTAATAGCCGCACCTCTATCTCACTATATTTAATTATCGTCTCTAGTATACCGAAGCGAGGCAGGTGTGTCAACACTTTTTCCCGCCCGTCCCGCCTTCACGGCAGACTCTCTTCCCCCGCGTTGAGAAGGCTATTTCAAGCGGTTTTTCGGTTTGGCAGCCGCCTTGGCCTTGCCGCCGCTTTTGGACTGGCGTTTATTCCCCGTTTTGCCCTTGACCTTGTTCCCTTTCCGGCCTTGGTCGTTGGCCGCCTTATCAGCTTCGCCCCGCCACGGTTCGGCGGCAAAGGCAAGGTCAATGGTGCGGTCGGCGGGATTGACGCGCACCACCCGTACCGCTACCGCATCGCCCAGGCGGTAGGTGCGCTTACTGCGCTCGCCGATCAGGGCATATTGCTCTTCCGCAAACTGGTAGTAGTCGTCATCCATACTGGAAACATGAACCAGTCCTTCGACGCCGTTATCCAGCTCAACGAACAGGCCGAAGGCGGTCACCCCGCTGATAATGCCGGGAAATTCGTCCCCGACGAACCGGGCCATGTATTCCACTTTCTTAAGGTCTACCGTCTCCCGTTCGGCCTCAGCCGCCGCCCGCTCCCGCTCTGACGAGTGCTGGGCCACGGCCGGCAGCATTTTGGCCAGCTTTTCCCGCCGCTTGGCCGACAATTCGCCGGTAGTGAAAGTTTCGCGCAAAATGCGGTGGACGATGAGGTCAGGATAGCGGCGGATTGGTGAGGTAAAATGGGTGTAATACCGGGCCGCCAGGCCGAAGTGGCCAAGGTTTTCCGCCTCATAACGGGCCTGTTTGAGCGAGCGCAGCATAACCGTGCTGATAATCCGCTCTTCCGGCCGGCCGGCAATGCGGGTAAGCACTTTCTGCAGGGCAATCGGATGAATATCGTCGACTGAAGTTAACCGCTGGCCAAAATTATGGAGAAGATCGTTGAGCTTTTCCATCTTTTCCGGGTCCGGCTCCTCGTGAACGCGGTAGACTGCCGGCACGCCAAGCCGGTGCAGGTGTTCGGCCACCGTCTCGTTGGCCGCCAGCATGAACTCCTCTATAATGGACTCGGCCAGACTGCGGACCCGCTTGACCAGTTCAACCGGCCGCCCCTCCTCATCCAGCTTGACCTTTATTTCCGGGAAATCGAAATCAATGGCTCCGCGGCGCATACGCCGCTCCCGCAGGATATGGCACAGCCGGGCCATTTCCTCCAGGTGGTCGACAAGGTCGGCATACTGCCGCCGCAAGTTTTCATCCCGGTCAACCAATATCCGCCGCACGATATTATAGGACAGACGCGTATGGACGCGGA
The DNA here is from genome assembly GCF_900102435.1 of Sporolituus thermophilus DSM 23256. Classification (NCBI taxonomy): domain Bacteria; kingdom Bacillati; phylum Bacillota; class Negativicutes; order Selenomonadales; family Sporomusaceae; genus Thermosinus; species Thermosinus thermophilus. The sequence goes on from NZ_FNBU01000021.1 coordinate 11,775, forward strand.
TTACGCTGGGAAATATTTCGTAGCGGACAATGCGACCGCCGGCATCGATTTCCATATGGACCGACAAGGTCAGGCGGTCTTCGCCGGCATTAAGGCTGCAAATGCCGTTGGACAGCCGCGGCGGCAGCATCGGCAGCACCCGGTCGACCAAATAGACGCTTGTTCCCCGGCGGCGGGCTTCGACGTCGAGCGGGGTATTTTCCCGCACATAGTAGCTCACGTCGGCGATGTGGACGCCGAGCAGATAGCGGCCGGCGGACAGCCGCTCGACATGGACGGCATCATCCAGGTCTTTCGCGTCCTCGGCGTCAATCGTGACGATGGGCAGGTCACGGAGATCGCGCCGTCCCGCCAGTTCCGCCGCACTGATCTCTGCCGGCGCGTCAGCCGCCGCCCGTTCCACCTCCGGCGGAAAGGACCGGGGCAGATTGTGCTTGGTAATGATGGATAAAATTTCGATCCCTGGGTCGCCTTTTTGCCCCAGTACTTCCACAATCCGCCCTTCGGCGCTCCGCTGCCGCTCAGGCCACTTGGTGATTTCCACCACTACTTTGGCATTGTCCTTGGCGCCGTTTCTTTCGCCTTTGGGCACGAAGATGTCCTGCCCCAGGCGGGGGTCGTCGGGGACGACAAAGCCATAGTGGCGGCTGGCCGCGAAGGTGCCGACGATCCGGTGGTTGGCCCGCTCGACAATGCGGATAATTTCGCCTTCCCGCTTTTTGCCGTGGACAGGGGTGCGGCGATGAATGCGGGCGACGACCCGGTCGTTGTGCATGGCCGTCATAGCGGCATCAGCAGTAATATAAATATCCGGCTCTTCGGGGTTGTCAGGAACAACGAAACCGTAACCCTTGCCGCTGGCATGGAAACGGCCCACGATGAGGTTCATGCGCTCCGGCACACCGTACTTGCCGTAGCGGGTCTTGATAATCAGAGCTTCGGCTTCCAGCTCATGCAGGATCGGCCAAAAATCGATCAGTTCCTTGCCCTTAAGGCCCATTTCCTCCGCTAGGTCCTCAGCAGTAAGCGGCCGGTAGGCGTCATTGCGCATAAAATTAAGGATCTTATCCCTTAAGGCCGTTTTTCCCATGTTCTCCCGTCCTTTTATTTATACATTTATTTGTCAACGACGGCAACGAGCGCCTTGCCTTCGGCCGTCACCGTGCCGTCCGGCAGGCGTACCTCGCCGGCCAGTTCATAGATGCGGCCCCGCTTGGCCACGATCCAACCGACAACCGTCAGGGCCTGTCCAACCGGAGTGGGCTGGCGGTACCGCACCTCCAGCCTGGCGGTTACGGCATTCATCCCTTTGGCATAAATATAGCGGGCCATGATTTCATCGAGCAGGGTACTGACAATACCGCCGTGGACGATGCCGTCATACCCCTGATGCTCCGGCCCGGCGGTAAAATTAGTGACATATGTATTGTTTTCTTCCCGAAAAGTTAATTTCAGACCGATCGGATTTAGTCGCCCGCAGGCGAAGCACCACTCGTTTCGCTGATCCATCTCACTCTCTCCTCAAAAACACGTCTATCTGGGCAAAAACCTCGTCCCGTTCGACATCCAGCGTCACCACGTGCCCTGACCGCCGGAGCCAAATGAGCTGTTTGTCGGCGCTCCCCAGGCGGTCAAAAATGTGGCGGGCACTTTCGGGCCGCACGGTATGCTCGGCCTGGGACTGAATGACGAGGGCCGGCGCCGTAATCACCGGCAGCAGCTTATCAACATGCTTGATAAGTGCCAATAAACTGGTAACACAATCTAGCGGCGTGCGGTCATAGCCGACGGTGTAAATAGGGTCGACGTCATAGCGTTTGCGTTTCTTCGGAATATAGCGCCGAAAGAGCCGGTATGCCGGCAACAGGTGCAGCCGCCGGTCGGCAATGTAGATCGGGGCGCTGAGGGAAACCACCTTGTCCACAGGGTATTCGGCCGCCAATTTCAGCACCATTAGTCCGCCCATCGACAAGCCAACGGCGGCGACTTTGCGGCACAGTCCCCGCAGCAGATGATAGCCGTCCTCAACGGCGCCGTACCAATGCGGCCAAACCGTCAAACGCATTTCCCGCTCGTTTGTGCCATGGCCGCAAAGACGGGGCGCCAGCACGGTATAGCCGCGGTCGTGCAGGTACTGCCCGGCCAGCCGCATCTCGGCCGGCGAACCGGTGAAGCCGTGCACCAGCAGCACGCCGTAGTCGCCGCCCGGCAGCAAAAACGGCTCGGCGCCACGGATAATCGCCACCAGACCACCTCCTATGGTATTATCATTATACCATTATCAGGCAATTCTAAACACCGCCGCAAGAACAAAAGCGCTAACGCGCCTTTTTAATAAAACCGCAAAGATGATCATGCCAATAAATGGCGCCACAAGCAATAGAAAGCAACATCATTCCACCACTTACCTCATACCTCATACCTCATACTTCATACTTCATACCACTTTCTACTTTCCGCTTACCATTTTCCATAGTTAAAAAGCGCCAGGGCTAGACCTGGCGCTTTCAGTGTTAGAAGAACAACATCGGTGCGATGATGAGGGAGATGGTACCGGCAACTTTGATGAGCGGGTTCATCGCCGGGCCGGAAGTATCCTTGAAGGGGTCGCCTACCGTATCGCCGATAACGGCGGCGGCGTGCGTCGGCGTGCCTTTGCCGCCGTATTTGCCGGCTTCAATGTACTTCTTGGCATTGTCCCAGGCACCGCCCGCATTGGACATGAAGATGGCGAGCAGCACGCCGGCGGCGGTGGTGCCGGCCAAAAATCCGGCAAGCGCTTTGGCGCCGAGCAGGAAGCCGACAAGCAGCGGCGTGCCAACGGCGAACAAGCCAGGCGCGATCATTTCGCGAATCGCCGCCTTGGTGCTGATATCGACACACTTCGCATAGTCGGGGCGGCCGGTACCTTCCATGATCCCGGGAATCTCGCGGAACTGGCGGCGGACTTCGCCGATCATTTCAAAGGCCGCTTTACCGACAGCTTCCATGGTCAGGGCGCACACGATGAACGGCAAGGTGGCGCCGAGGAAGATACCGATGATGACCCCCGGCTCGGTGAGGTTGACGACCAGTTTGCCGTCGACCAGCAGGCCGGACAGTTTCGGGTTCTTGGCCACTTCTTCGCCGAACGCGGTAAACAGCGCGAGTGCGGTGAGAGCGGCCGAGCCGATGGCGAAGCCTTTGGCGATGGCCGCCGTGGTGTTACCCACCGAGTCCAGCTTGTCCGTTGTTTTCCGGATTTCGGGACCCAGCTCGGCCATTTCGGCAATGCCGCCGGCATTGTCGGCGACAGGGCCGAACGAGTCAACGGCCACGACCATACCGGCGGTGCACAGCATGCCCATGGCCGCCATGGCGATGCCGTAGATGCCCGCTTGGCTGTACGCCAGCCAGGTGGCGATGGCGAAGACAACCATCGGAATACCGGTACTGCGCAGGCCGGTGGCCACGCCGGTAATAATATTGGTAGCCGGACCGGTCTGGGAAGCGTCGGCGATATGCTGGGTGGGTTTATGGGCGTTGGAGGTATAGTATTCGGTAATGATGCCGACAAGGACGTTAACGGCTAGGCCGGCCACAATGGCGATGAAAATGCCAAAGCCTTTGGCGCCGAAAATTTGCGTCGCAAAAATATAGGCAATGACCGCGGTAATGATGTTGGTGCCCCACAGCCCGCGGTTGAGGGCGGCTTGGGGATCGCCATCCTCGCCGGTGCGGACAAAGAAGGTGCTGACGATGGCGGCCGCAATGCCGGCAGCGCCGATGAGCAGCGGGAAAAGTACCCCGTTTACGCCATAAATGCTGTTGCCAATCAGCATGGCGGCGATGGTCGTAGCAGCGTAGGATTCAAACAGGTCGGCGCCCATGCCGGCCGTGTCGCCGACGTTGTCGCCGACGTTGTCAGCGATAACGGCAGGATTGCGCGGGTCGTCCTCCGGGATCCCTGCTTCCACTTTGCCGACCAGGTCGGCGCCTACGTCCGCGGCTTTAGTATAGATGCCGCCGCCGATCCGGGCAAAGAACGCAATGGCGCTGGCGCCAAAGGCAAAACTGTTGATAACGACAGGATCGCCGAAAATTATGTACAGCACCGATACGCCTAAAAGACCAAGACCGGCCACCGACATGCCCATAACGGCGCCGGCGCGGAACGACACGCTCAGGGCTTTGTTAAGGCTATGGCGGGCCGCTTCGGTTGTGCGGGCGTTGGACTTCGTGGTGGAGCTCATGCCCACATAGCCGGCAATGGCCGAGGACACGGCGCCAACCAGGAACGATACGGCCAATTTGTACCCGTCAATGAAGTATAAAATGAGAAAGATGGCAACGGTGAAGGGAATAAGGGTCTTATACTGACGGTTAAGGAAAGCCATGGCCCCTTCAAAGATCGCCTGGGAGATTTCCTGCATCTTCTGGTTGCCGGGGCTTTCTTTCAGCACGCTGCCGGCCAGGTAAGCGGCGAACAGCAGGGCGAGTAAGCCAGCGCCCGGCGCAATAAATAGCAAATCCATGTAGCTCTTGTTCCTCCTTATTTACCGCGGGTTGTCCCGTAAAAATGCTTAAAAAGACCCCAATGTAGGCCATTGAGGTGCAGAGAAACTACTGCATAACTTTGACCAAGATCATCGTAACGATGCCGAACAGCACAGCAAGAAACATAGTCGCCTTTGCCAATAGCTCGTCAATGCCTTTCTTTTTACCGCCAAACAGCGTCTCAGCGCCACCGGCGATTGCTCCGCCCATGCCGGCGCTTCGCCCTGACTGCAGCACCACCGAAGCAATCAAAAGAATCGACAGGATGGCTTCCAATATCATCAATGCCGTTACCACTTACCTAACACCCCCTACCCACCTTTGTACCATTTTATTTTATCACACCCCTTTTTACATTGACAATGTCTTACAAATATTTTTGTGTACCCGTATTTATATACATTATTGCCAAATATTTGGCAAAGTAGACTAGCCTGGTTAAAAAATAACCTAATCAATTGTTCCTCGCGCAGAACCAATACTTCCTCATATAAAAAAGGCGGGATTCATAATTAACCCGCCTTACACACTTTTATCTTAGTTAAAACTTGCCGCCGTCTTCGACTTTACTTCACAAATTCGCCCTATACATGGCTCTAGCTCACCTGATGATCGCTTGCGCCAGGTCTTCGATTTCCCGGTTCGCGTTGACGGACCGCTCAACTACCTCGACAATTTTGGCTTTCATACGGGTCGTATATTCTTCGTCTTTGATGGAAGACAGATTTATTTTCACGTTATACAGTGCGCCCTGCAGCGCGGCATAGGCTAAGGCGCCGGCGACCGCCGCATCGCTGGCGGCATTGGGATTGCCGACCTTGATGACGCGGACGGCCAGCCGCAATACGTCCAAACAAGCCTGCGCCACCGCCATGGGCAGGTCGGCCGCTTCCTTCAGCGCCTGCTGAATTGCCGCCGTCCGCCGCTCTTTTTCTTCCGCCGCTTGTTTAGGAAGCCGATAGGCCGCCATCACTTTGTTAAAGGCCGCGGTGTCTTCGTCCACATAGCGGAGCAGGCGATCTTTCAAGTCGCTGGCCGCGGCGCTGATTTCCCGGACTTCGGCGGCAACGTCCTGAAACTTGTCGCCGCTTGTCAGCTTCGCCACCATCGCGCACAGCGCCGCCCCCAGGGCGCCGGCGAGGGCGGCGGTGCTGCCGCCGCCCGGCGCCGGTGAAGCCGAGGCCAGTTCGTCGATAAATTCAACAATTGTCTTGTTTACCAGCATAATAACCACCTACAGATTTTCTTCAAATACCTGCTTGCGTTCAAACCCTTCGAGTCGCAGGTAAAACTCCGCCACATCCAAGAGCGCCTGGAGGGGAACCATGCCGATGATTTCGCTGCCCACCACATTGACACCGTAGCGGGCCGCCTCGGATTTGACGGTCTCAAACACGCGATACAACGGCGTGCCGGTATAGTCGACCATATTGATCGATACCTGGGCTATATTGCGGTCTTCAAGCATGACGCCAATGGCCCGGCAGTATTTATAGCCGCCTCTGGCCTCCCGGATGGCGTTGGCGATTTTCTTGGCAATGGTTACGTCGCTTGTCCCGAGGTTGATATTGAAGGCGATTAAAAACTGGCGGGCGCCGACCACCGTAGCCCCGGCGGTGGGGTGCATGCGGGGCGGCCCGTAGTCGGGATGACGCTCGGGTTTGGTAATATCTTGTTTGAGCCCTTCATATTCGCCTTTGCGGATGTCGGGCAGCTTCACCCGGCTGGGCATTTTGGCCGCCGCCTCGTACAAGTAGACCGGGATCTCAAGTTTTTCGGCGATTTCCTGTCCCAACTCGTTGGCGAGCTGAACACACTCTTCCATCGTCACCCCCCGCACCGGTACGAAGGGAATGACGTCGGTCGCGCCAATCCGCGGGTGCTCGCCTTGGTGTTTTTCCATGTCAATCAGCTCAGCCGCCTTCTTGCAGGCGCTAAATGCCGCCTGTTTCGCCGCTTGCGGCTCGCCCACAAACGTTACTACCGTGCGGTTATGGCTGGCGTCCGGTTTGACGTCGAGCAGTTTGACGCCGTCTATTTTCCGGATTTCGCCGACAATGGCCTCAATGACGTCAGCCCGCCGGCCCTCGCTGAAATTAGGCACGCATTCGACCAGTTTCTCCATACGACTTCTCCTCTCTTAACCCATCTGGCGATGAATTAGTTATTTTGTAAAATAGTTGATAAACCAGACGATATTAGGAATACCGACAATATCAATCAGCACCGCGCCGCATAAGGGCACGATCAAAAACGCTTTACGGGAAACGACGCCATACCGCTCGGCGACGGCGCTCATATTGGCAACCGCGTTCGGCGTAGCACCAAGGCCGTGGCCGATCATGCCGGCGCACATAACGGCGGCGTCATAATTGCGACCCAGCAGCGGGAACAGGAAGTAAATGCAGAAAATGAACATAAAGACGGTTTGGACGGCCAAAATGATGATGAGCGGCAGCGCCAGACTGTACAGTTCCCAAATTTTTAGCGACATCATTGCCATAGTCAGGAAGATGCCCAGGCTGACGTCCGCAATCAGGTCTACCGTTTTATCGTGCATTTTGACAAAAGGCTTAATGTCATTGATATTGCGGAACAGTACGGCCACAAACATTGCCCCGACATACCCCGGCAGGACAAAACCGGTAGCATCCTTGATTTTGGCCGAACCCAGCGCGCCCAGCACCATTACTACCAGAATGAGCGCCATCATCGACAATACTTTGTCGCTGGTGACGGGATCATCCTGTTCGGCAGTAACAGCTTGGTGCAATCCCTCCAGGTTTTCCTCGCTTGTTTCGATGGGCAAGTCGTAGCGCTCGATAAGCCACTTGGCCAGCGGACCGCCCATCAGTCCGCCGCTGATGAGCCCGTAAGTAGCCGAAGCAACGGCTACGACAAACGCGCCCTGCACGCCCAGCTGTTCGGCCGTCGGGCCAAACGCCGAGGCCGCTCCCATTCCGCCTTCCAGCGAGACCGCGCCGGCCATGACCCCCAGCACGGGATGAATGCCTGTCAGCATGGCCGTGCCGGCGCCGACGACGTTTTGCATTACCGCCAGGATCCAGCAGCTTACCAAATAGATAATTAGCGATTTTCCGCCCTTTTTAATCAGCCCCAGGCTTCCACCAAGGCCAACAGTGGTAAAGAAGGCAATCATAAATGGCATTTGGAGGGTGGTATCCAGTTTAAAAGTTAGCAAGTTGGCCTCTTTGAGCGCCCAGGCCAAAATCGAGAAACTAAATCCACCGATTACGGCCGCCGGTATACAAAACCGGACGAAGAACGGAAAGGTCCGCCGCACCCAACTGCCAAACATCAGCAGTAGCACCGATATGGCCACCGTAGCCACAATATCCAGTTTCATGACCCAAACTTTGTTGACCAGTTCAAAACTCACACTGCATCCCTCCTGTTACTTATTCTCACCCCTTTAATATGCAAGTTTCATACCAGCCGCCGCAAGCCGAAATAAGGGAACCACAGAGATATTCATGCCAATAAATTGGCACCACAAGCGATGAAAAGTAAGTTTTTGAACTAATCTCGCGCGACAACTGTCGCGCGCGTAGCCCTTTGCGTTCTTTGCGCACTTTGCGGTTTTACGCTTTTCAGGGTAGGACACAGAGGAATAATTTTTAAGTTTAGCGCGATGAATATCGCGCCTCTGTGTTCTCCGCGGTTAGAAAAAATTTTCATTATTTGTGGTGCCGATTTATCAGCATGAATATCTCCGCGGTTAAAGATATTTTGCTTATTGCAAAAATTCTGCAATTTTTGCAGAAAAAAATGCTCCTTTTGCAAAAATTGCACAAGTTACCGCAAGCCATATTCTTTTATCTTATACCATAATTTGCGTTCACTGATTTTCAGCACCTGGGCGCACTTGGCCTTATCGCCCCGAAAATGCTGCAAAGTCCGGGTAATGACTTTCCGTTCAACAAGCTTTAAATCGTCGCCGATATAAACCGGTATGAGCAGACTGGCTTCGGCACGGCTACCGCCTTCTTCTCCGCCGGCTTCCCGCACCTCCGCGGGCAGGTTGCTTACCCGTAAGGTACTGTCCTCGGCAAACACCATCGCTCTTTCGATAATGTTTTCCAACTCCCGCACATTTCCCTTAAACTCATACTTGGACAGCAGCCGTAGCGCTTCCGGCTCAATGCTTTTGATCTGCCGGGCCATTTTTTTGTTGTATTTGCCGATAAAGTGTTCCACTAAAAGCGGGATATCTTCCCGCCGCTCCCTAAGCGGGGGCAGGTTGATGGTCACCACGTTAAGGCGGAAATACAAGTCCTCCCGGAATTTCCCCTCGGCAATCATCTTTTTTAAATCGCGGTTGGTGGCGCAAATAATCCGCACGTCAATCTTTCGCCGCTGGCCACAGCCAAGGGGCACGATTTCTTTTTCCTGGACAACGCGCAGCAGTTTGGCCTGCATTTTCATATCCATTTCGCCGATCTCATCAAGGAATATCGTCCCCCGGTCGGCCAGTTCAAACAGCCCTTTCTTACGCTGCACGGCGCCGGTAAAAGCGCCCTTCTCATACCCGAAAAGCTCGCTCTCCAAAAGTTCGGTCGGAATAGCGGCGCAGTTGACCACTTCAAAAGGCTCCTGCCGACGCGCGCTTAGGTAATGGAGCGCTTTGGCCACCAGTTCTTTGCCTGTTCCGCTCTCTCCCGTTATGAGGACATTGGAATCGACCTGGCGCGCCTTGTCGATCTGGCTGAGAATTTGCCGCATCGCCGCCGACTTGCCCACCATCCCCGATATTTCATAAAACTCAGTCAACTTGTGGTTCAAATATTGTACTCTTGACCGCATCCCCCGGTACTCCCGGGCGTTGACCAGCAACATGGACAATTCATCCATATTGATGGGCTTGGTAAGGTAGTAGAACGCCCCTGCCCTCATGGCGGTCACCGACGATTTAATGCTGCCGTACGCCGTCATGATAATGACGATAATGCTGTCGTCATACCGCTTAATCCGGCTGAGCGCTTCCAGTCCGTCTTCACCTCCCAGCTTTAAATCCAGGAGGACAATATCTATTTCCTGCGCCGCAATTATGGCTAGCGCTTCATCGGTCGAGCCGGCCGTAAAAACCGTATAGGTCTCCTCCAGGGCAAAGGCCAGTGAGGCGCAAATAGCCGGTTCATCGTCCACAATCAGTACTTTATACATATTCTCCCCCCTGTCACGGCTATTTCGCCGGAAACTTCAGCCTTACTTTGGTCCCGACATTTTCTACGCTCTCAACGGCAATATCAACGCCGTTCTGTTTGGCCAACTGATAGCTGACAAACAGCCCCAGTCCGGTCCCGCCGGACTTGGTGCTAAAAAACGGTTCAAAGATGTGATTAATGTTTTCCCGGCTGATGCCCACGCCATTGTCCGTTATTGTTAATATGGCATAACCGTCCTGCCCTTCGCCGACAATCTGCAGCCGGGGACTCGGGCGCTCCTCCAAGGCTTGAATGGCATTTAACAAAATATTTATAATGACCTGTTTCATCTGCTGCATATCAACATAAACAAACACCGCATCGGCAATATCTACTTGCAGGTCAATGTTTTTCTTGGCGACGGTGTCGGCAAAAAACACCATGATACCGTCAACAAGCGATTTGAGCGTAATCTGTTCCCGCGCTTGCGTACGGGGATGAGCATAGGTTAAAAGATCGTTAACGATACTATTCAGCCGTTCAATTTCACGGGGAACAAACTCGCTGATTTTTTTCCGGAACAGCGGGTTGTCGTACTTGGTCGGCAAGAGTTCAACAAACGTTTTGATCGAGGTCAAAGGATTGCGCAGCTCATGGGCGATACAGGCCACGAGCTTCCCCAATGCTTCCAGCTTGTCCTTCTTGATAATTTCCTCGCGGAGCTGTTTTTCCTGCGTAATGTCGCGGAAATGAACGATAATATCCCTCTCGTCATCGACCTGCAAAACATCAACGGTATATTCGATACCAACCCGCCCCAGCATGACTTCGCCCGCCCACCTTTCCATTCCGCACGGTGGGCAGTTGCCGAGCAGGTCGGCAAGAGCCGTTTCCGTGTAATCCAGGCCGGCAAGCGGCCGGCCGTCCCGGGCCAAGTACCGCTGGGCATACTGATTGGCAAATTTGATGCCGCCGTCCTGCCCGATGGTAACAATGCCGCTATAGCCGCTGTTGAGCATTTTTTCCTGATACTTATGGGCCCGCTCAATATATTTGTTGGTCCGCCTAAGTTCGTCGTTCACCGCTTCCAGCTGGCGGACGCGCCGCTTTACTTCCCGCTTAAGCAACAAGTTGGCCAACACGAACGCTATGGCTAAGATGAACAAAAAACCGGCGCCGAACAGGGCGAGCTTAAAATTGCGTTTATAGTACCAGGCCGGATAATCGACCGGCTCACCGAACCATTTGGCGTACAGTTTGTCATAAGTGCCGTTTTGCTTAATCGCTTGCAAGCCCTTGTTAAAGACGGCCAGCACGGGGCTGCCTTTCCTGACGGCGACGGCATAACGCTCCGGGTCGATGGCGCCGCCAACCGTCTTTACCTCATCGACGTTCTTCATGCGCTGCAGGATGTACTGTCCTGTCAGCTTGTTGCCCACGGCGGCGTCAACTTTGCGTCCAAGCAGCAGGCGGAGGGCTTCTTCCTGGTCGGCGGCAGGCACCAACTCGACCGGCCGGTTCTTCAGGCGGTGATAGGCAATATCGTCCTGTTGTACGGCTACCTTTCTCCCGGTCAGGTCGTCCAACGATGCAATGGCCTGCATGTCTTTCAGTACAAAAATGGCCTGGGAATTGATCATGTACGCTTCGGAAAAGTCGTACCGTTTTTCCCGCTCGGCATCATATTTCATGCCGGCAACGGCATCCACTTCGCCGTTATCCAGCGCCCGGAGCGCCTCGGCCCAGGGCATGGGGCGAAACCGGATCTCGTAGCCGCAGGACAGGGCGACGGCCTGGAGAAGGTCGACGTTAAAACCCCGGTATACCTTGGCGCCGTTTATTTCGTCAATGAATTCATAAGGAGGAAAGTTTTCATCGCCGGCCACGACGAGGACTTTATTTTCCGGGATGTCTGCTATCGCCAAAGGCTGAGCGACAGCCATGACCAGGCACAAAACTATCGTGACGCGGCGCCAGCCCGGCCGCAGTTGAAAACCCATCTGTTACTCCCCCCGCCGTATTGCCAGTGCAAAAAGGCTTTATATGGTATTTTCCACAAGCGCCAACGAAATCCTCGTTTACCATCTCTCGCCTCACTAGGCGCGAGACCGTCTACTGCTATATACCGCTTAACTTTCTCCGATTTACCAAGCAACATCGTTATGAATTTCTGAATTTCTTCCAGCTCCGGCACACACAACTTCCCTCCCACACCTCATACTTCATACCTCATACTTCATACCTCATACCAATAATAAAACCGGATCAGGGCGCGCAGCCCCAACCCGGCTATTTCCACTTATTACTTTCCACTTACTACTTTCTAATGTTATAAAAAACCTCGCCACCCCGGTACTGGGCTACGTCGCCCAGTTCTTCCTCGATGCGCAGCAGCTGGTTGTACTTCGCCACCCGGTCGGTGCGGGCCGGGGCGCCGGTCTTGATCTGTCCGGCATTGACGGCCACGGCAATATCGGCGATGGTGGCATCTTCCGTCTCGCCCGAGCGGTGCGAAATAACACAGGTGTAACCGGCCCGCTTGGCCATCTCGATCGCGTCGAAAGTTTCGGTCAGGGTACCGATTTGATTGACCTTAATGAGAATGGCGTTGGCTACCTTCTCACTGATGCCGCGGCGGAGGCGTTCGGTATTGGTAACAAACAGGTCGTCGCCGACAAGCTGGATTTTGCCGCCCAGCCGCTCAGTCAGCAGCCGCCAGCCTTCCCAGTCGTCTTCGGCCATGCCGTCCTCAATCGACACGATGGGGTATTTAGCCACCAAATCCTCATAATAGGCCACCATCTCGGCGGCGGTACGGACGACGCCCTCGCCGGCCAGGTGGTACTTGCCGTCTCTATACAGTTCAGTTGAGGCCACGTCGAGGGCCAGGGCAATTTGGGTTCCCGGCTGATACCCGGCCCGCTTGATGGCCTCCATAATTACGCTCAATGCTTCCTCGTTGGACGCCAAATTTGGCGCAAAACCGCCCTCGTCACCGATGGCCGTACTCAGTCCCCGCTCCTGGAGGACTTTTTTCAGGTTGTGATAAACCTCGGCGCACATGCGCAGGGCGTAGCCGAAGGTGACAGCCCCGACGGGCATAATCATGAATTCTTGAATATCCACATTGTTGTCGGCGTGTTTACCGCCGTTAAGGATATTCATCATCGGCACCGGCAGCTCTTTGGCGTTAAACCCGCCCAGGTACTGGTACAACGGCAGGCCGAGCGAAGCGGCGGCTGCTTTGGCCACGGCCATCGACACGCCGAGAATGGCGTTGGCGCCCAGTTTACCTTTGTTTAGCGTGCCGTCGAGGGCAACTAGTGCCTGGTCGATGGCTACCTGGTCGCGGGCGTCCATCCCGACAATTTCCGGACCGATAACCTCATTGACATTGGCTACCGCCTGCCGTACCCCTTTGCCAAGGTAGCGGTCCTTTTCCCCGTCCCGCAGCTCAACAGCCTCATACGCGCCGGTCGAAGCGCCGGACGGCACGGCTGCCCGGCCGACAGCGCCGTCTTCGAGCACCACATCCACCTCAACGGTGGGATTGCCGCGGGAATCTAATATTTCCCGGGCCAGTACGTCCACAATAATTGTTGACATGGCGAAAAACCTCCTATTTTTCTAGTAAGCTCCGGCCGGTCATTTCCGGCGGTATCGCAAGCCCGGCCAGTTCCAAAATGGTGGGGGCGATGTCGGCCAGGATGCCGCGCCGCAGCGTGCGGCCGCGGTAGGCATCGGCGACAAGAATAAAGGGTACTTCATTGGTCGTATGGGCGGTAAACGGTTCGCCCGTTTCATCCCGCATGCACTCGGCATTGCCGTGGTCGGCGGTGATGCAGACAATGCCGCCCCGCTGGCGCATGGCCGCCACCACCCGGCCCACACACTCATCGACCGTGGCCACCGCTTGGACGGCGGCCTCAAACTTGCCCGAGTGGCCGACCATGTCCCCGTTGGCGTAGTTGAGGACGATAAAGTCGTATTTGCCGGACCGGATTTCCGCTACCGCCCGGTCAGTGACGGCAGGCGCGCTCATTTCCGGCTGAAGGTCGTAGGTCGCCACTTTCGGCGAAGGAATAAGTACCCGGTCTTCGTTGGTAAAGGGCCGTTCGTCGCCGCCGTTGAAAAAATACGTCACATGGGCGTATTTTTCCGTCTCGGCGATGCGCAGCTGGGTCAGTCCCGCTTGGCTGATCACCTCGCCCAGCGTATTGCGTAAAATCTGCGGCGCGTAGGCGACCGGCACGTCCAGCGTTTCGTCATACTGGGTCATGGTCGCAAAATGCAGCGGCAAATAGCCGTAGCGGCGGTCAAAGCCGCCAAACCGGCTGTCTACGAAGGCCCGGGTAAGCTGACGGGCCCGGTCGGGACGGAAATTGAAGAAAATGACGCCATCATCGGCTTTAATGGCACCATCGCCGCAGCCGTCCACCACCGTCGGTGTCACGAACTCGTCGGTTTCCCCCCGGGCGTACGCCGCTTCTACCGCCGCCCGGGCACTAGGTGCATGCAGGCCGTCCCGGTACACCAGGGCGGCGTACGCCTTTTCCGTGCGCTCCCACCGTTTGTCGCGGTCCATCGCCCAATACCGACCGGCGATGGTGGCAATACAACCGACGCCCAGCTCGGCCATTTTCGCTTCCAGCGCAGCGACATATTCCAGGGCATTGGCCGGCGGCACGTCGCGGCCGTCGAGGAAGGCGTGGACGAACACGCGCTTCAGCCCCTGCCGTTTGGCCAGTTCGAGCAGGGCGTACAGGTGGTCGATGTGGCTGTGGACGCCGCCGTCAGACAAGAGGCCCATCAGGTGGAGCGCTCCCCCGCTGGCTTTCGCGCGGGAAGCAATATCCACCAGCACGGGATTGACAAAAAAACCTCCCTCCCGGATGTCCTTGCTGATGCGGGTCAGTTCCTGGTAAACAATCCGCCCGGCGCCGATATTCAGGTGGCCTACTTCGGAGTTGCCCATTTGTCCCGCCGGCAGCCCAACGGCCTCGCCGGAACAAACCAGGGTCGTACTGGGATAAAGCTCGGCCAAGAGGGCAATATGCCGCGTCCCGGCCTTGGCGATGGCGTTAAACGGGTCTTCGGCCGGGCCGATGCCCCAGCCGTCCAAGATTACGAGCGCGATTGGTTGCTGCAGTTTTGTCACGCCATCCTCTCCTTCTGGGTGCGGAACTTAACGATGCCGCTGAAACTTGCGGCGTCCAGGCTGGCGCCGCCTACCAGGGCACCGTCGATGTCGCTCTGGGCCATTAGTTCGGCGCTGTTTTCCGGTTTGACGCTGCCGCCGTACTGGATGCGGACGCGGTCGGCCGCGGCGCCGAACATTTCCCGCACAATGGCCCGGATGAAGGCGCAAACGGCGTTCGCGTCCTGGGGCGAGGCCGTGCGGCCGGTGCCGATGGCCCACACCGGCTCATAAGCAATAACCATGGCGGCTGCCTGATCGGCCGTCAGGCCGGCCAATCCTTCCCGGACCTGCTCGCCCACCACGGCTTCGGTGGCGCCGGCTTCACGTTCGGCCAGGGTCTCGCCTACGCACATGATGGGGATGAGCCCATGGGCCAAGGCGGCTTTGACCTTTTTGTTAACCGTTTCATTGGTCTCCGCAAAATACTGGCGGCGCTCCGAATGGCCAATAATACAATAATCGCAGCCCACATCCCGCAGCATGACCGGCGATATTTCGCCCGTAAAGGCGCCCTGCTTCTCCCAGTGCACGTTTTGGGCGGCCAGCCGGACATGGGTGCCGCTCAGGACGGTCTGCACCGGGTACAAAGCGGTAAAGGGCGGACAGACAACGACCTCAACCTCGCCGACATCGGCCGTAAGCCGGACTATGTCTTGCACCAGCGCCTGCGCTTCGGCAACCGATTTATGCATTTTCCAGTTACCGGCAATGATAGGTTTACGCACTTTTTTCCCTCCTATTTGTCCGCAAGGGCGGCGATGCCTGGGAGCACTTTACCTTCGAGAAATTCGAGCGACGCACCGCCCCCAGTGGAAATATGGGTAATACGCGCGGCCAGGCCCACCTTTTCCAGGGCGGCAATGGAGTCGCCGCCGCCGACAATGCTGG
Source organism: Sporolituus thermophilus DSM 23256 (assembly GCF_900102435.1). Lineage (NCBI taxonomy): Bacteria > Bacillati > Bacillota > Negativicutes > Selenomonadales > Sporomusaceae > Thermosinus > Thermosinus thermophilus. The sequence continues at coordinate 27,564 of NZ_FNBU01000021.1, forward strand.
TGGCGCCGGAGCCGGCAACCGCTTTGGCCACCGCCTCGGTTCCTTTGGCAAAAGCGTCGAACTCGAAGACGCCCATGGGCCCGTTCCACACGACCGTTTTGGCTCCTTGCACCGCCTCGCCAAACGCCTTGGCCGTTTCCGGCCCGATGTCCAGCGCCATCCATTCGGGGTCGATCTCGGCCACGCCGGCAACGCGCCAGGCGGCATCGGCGGCAAAGCGGTCAGCGATAACTACGTCGGTAGGCAGCAGCAACTTAACACCTTTGGCTTTGGCTTGGTCAATCAGCGCGGCGGCCAGTTCGACTTTATCCTCTTCCACCAGTGACTTGCCGGTGGCAAAGCCCTGGGCCCGCAAGAAAGTGTTGGCCATGCCGCCGCCGATAATCAGGGTGTCCACTTTGCTAAGCAGATTTTCGATAACACCGATTTTATCCGACACTTTCGCTCCGCCGATAATGGCGACAAAGGGGCGGGTAGGGTTGGTGACCGCCTGACCGAGAAAGGCGATTTCTTTTTCCATAAGAAAGCCGGCCACTGTTGGCACAAATTTGGTAATACCTTCCACCGAGGCATGCGCGCGGTGCGATACTCCGAAGGCATCGTTAACGGCCACGTCGGCCAGGCGGGCCAGACTTTGGGCAAAGCGCTCGTCATTCTTTTCCTCTTCTTTATGGAAACGCAGATTTTCGAGCAGCAGCACCTGGCCGGGCTTAAGCTGGGCGGCTTTGGCCTCAGCCTCGGCGCCCACGCAGTCGGCGGCAAACAGCACCTCGCGGCCGAGGAGCTCTCCCAGGCGCCTGGCCACCGGCGCCAGTGAAAATTCGGGTGCCGGCGCCCCTTTGGGCCGGCCCAGGTGGCTGGCGAGAATGACCGCCGCCCCCTGGTCCAACAGGTAGCGAATGGTGGGCAGTGTGGCCCGGATGCGGGTGTCGTCGGTAATGCGGCCGTTTTTGTCCATCGGTACGTTATAGTCTACCCGGACGAAGACTTTTTTGCCGGCTACGGCAATATCCTTTATCGTCTTTTTATTCATCTGCCATACCTCCAAAAAGGGGCACACGCTGTGCCCCTTAGCGTTACAGTCCTTTTTGGGCTATATACCGAATAAGGTCGACGACGCGGTTGGAGTAGCCCCATTCGTTGTCGTACCAGGCAACCACTTTGGCCATCGTCCCGTCAACCACCATGGTGGACAGACCGTCAACAATGGACGAATGCGGATTGCCGTTATAGTCGCGGGAAACGAGCGGTTCTTCGGAGAAAGCCATGATCCCTTTAAGTTCGCCTTCGGCGGCGGCCTTCAGGGCGGCGTTGATTTCTTCCGCCGTGGTCGGTTTCTCCAGTTCTACCACCAGGTCGGTAATCGAAACATTGGGCGTCGGCACCCGCATGGCAAAGCCGTTGAGCTTGCCTTTCAGCTCGGGAATAACCAAACCGATGGCCTTGGCCGCGCCGGTAGTGGTCGGAATAATCGACATCGCGGCGGCGCGGGCCCGGCGCAAATCCTTATGGGGCAAGTCGAGAATCTGCTGGTCATTGGTATACGAGTGGACGGTAGTCATGAGTCCGTGTTTAATGCCGAACTTTTCGTGTACTACCTTGGTAAAAGGCGCCAGGCAGTTAGTGGTGCAGGAAGCATTGGAAATGATGTGGTGTTTGGCCGGGTCGTATTTTTCATGGTTGACGCCCATGACGATAGTAATGTCCTCATTTTTTGCCGGTGCGGAAATAATAACCTTCTTGGCCCCGGCCTTAATGTGGGCGGCCGCTTTTTCGGCATCGGTGAACCGGCCGGTCGACTCCACGACCACGCTAGCGCCCAGGTCCTTCCAGGGAAGGCTGCCAGGGTCCCGTTCGGCCAGCACCTTAATGGTTTTGCCGTTAACGATGATGCTGTTTTCCCCGGCTTTGACCTCGGCATCGAGGATGCCGTGCACCGAGTCGTATTTAAGCAGGTGGGCTAATGTTGCGGCGTCAGTCAAGTCGTTGACGGCTACGATGTCGATATCCGGGTTGTTCAAGGCAGCCCGGAAGACGTTGCGGCCGATGCGGCCAAATCCGTTAATACCTACTTTGGTTGCCATACTGATAATTCCTCCCTAAATAATAATTTATTAATAATGTAAAAGCCCCTGGATGGCGCGGGCGGCGGCCTCGTCGGTAATCAGGATGTCCTGCCTGCCGGCGCCGATGACGGCAACAATAGCGGCCGCTTTAGAGCTTCCGCCCGCTACGGCAATAACCCGGCCAATACCGGTTAAATCGGCCAGACGTAGCCCTACACTGTTAGTAACGTGCACGATTTCTCCTTTAATGGTGCAGTAGTAGCCCAAGGCTTCGCCCACCGCGCCGCGGTCCGTAATTTCCCTGATCGTTTCTGCCGGTAGGCCGCGGCGGGCAGCCATCTGGGCCGCCTGCCCGATGCCATGAACCAGAATGTGGGCGTGCTTAATCATGTCGGCCACCGCCCGCACGTTGCCGTCGCTGGCGAGAATGGCCTCCAGCGCTTCCTCGCTTAAGCCGTCAGGAATGTGCAGCAGGCGGTAACGCCCCCCTAGCTTGCCCGCAATACGGGCGGCGATAGTATTGGCCTGGTATTCCACCTGTTCACCCAGCCCGCCGCGGGCCGGCACCACCGTGGAACCCGGCGCGCTGAACTGGACGGCGTCGGCGAGGGTAGCCATGGTGGAGCCGCCACTTACCGCGATGGTCATATTATCTCCCAGATATTGGCTTAATACTCCCGCGGCCGCCCGGCCGAGCTCGCGCTGCACCGCCGCGTCCGCCTGGCTGTCGCCGGGAATGATAACTACGCGTTCAAGCCGTAGTTTGGCGGCAAGTTCTTCTTCCAGGTCGGTAAGCCCGCACACCAGGCGGATATAAGCCGCCAGTTCGCTCAGCAGGGCGCCGCCTTCGTCGGTTATCGTCATACCTAGCGGCGAAAAGTCAACCAAGCCGGCACTCTTTAAAAAATCTACCTGCGCGCGCACTACGCGCTCACCCACGCCCAGCATGGCCGCCAGGGCGCGACGGCCTACCGGCTGGGCATACTGAATATGCCGGAGGATATTATAGCGGTCTTCCATAATACTTATGAGTTCGGGAGCAATCTTGCGATGCAGCCGGGCAATATCTTTCACAAACTTCTCCCCTCTGGGTCTATATACGTCCCACCGGTACCTGTTATGTCCCAATTCGGCCAAAAAAATTCGCCACTATGACCTTAATTCGTTAATGTTATTCGGCAAATAGTGGCAATTTCCTTCTTTGTCTGGCCAAAAAAACTTCATTTTTCCGGGTTGTTATTGAACGGCGAACACCAGGGTGAGATCCACACTCGCCTTTAGCATCCCGGGGTTGACCGGCGAACCGGCTGCCTCCTTCATGATCCGGTAGCCGTCAGTCGCTACCGGGTAAACGCGGCCGTTCTGCGTCACGGACAACGGGCGGCCCAGCCGCACGCCCAGGCTTTCGGCTATCGTCGCCGCCTGCTGCCGGCCGTCTTCCACCGCCTGGCGCAAGAGATCGGCTCGCAGCGCCCTGTCGTCGCGCAGGGCAAAACTTACGCCCTGAAGCTGATTGGCGCCGGCCTGAAAGAGAGCGTCGACGACAGCACCCACCCGGGTAAGATCTTCCACGGTGACGGTAACACTGCTGTGCATGCGATACCCCGTCACCCCGGCCCGGTCATCAGATCGCTGCAGCGGATAAAGGGAAACGGCGGCGGTCTGGATTTTGTCCGCGGTAATCCCCTCGGCTTTCAGCCGCTCCATAATCTGGTTCATGACGCGGTCATTTTCCCGCTTGACGGCGGCTGCGTCGCTGCCGCTCGTTAAAACTCCGGCGGTCACCAAGGCCACGTCCGGTACAACCATCATCTCGGCATGGCCGTACACCGTGATGGCACCAGGTTCGGTCTGGGCCGGCGCGGCGGCGACAGTGGCGGCGGTGACGAGAAGCAGGATGAATGCAACAAAAGTTTTCCAGATTCTCATGAGCAACACCTCGCTATGTATTATCACCTTTATTAACGCTCTCGCCACCGAAAGGGTAACGGGGCCATCCCCACAATCACCGAATTTCTCATTCTCCACTCATTCTTCGCTACGCCTTTCCTCCCCGCCCCTTCAACCCCTGCCCCACTTACCACTTACCACTTACCGCTTACCACTTACCCCTTCATACCTCATACTTCATCCCTCATTCCCTTTTCACCTCAATTACACCGTCAATAGTCATGAGATTGGCGATTACTTCATTGACGTTAACCCGGTCGGGAAAGTGTAAAACCATCGTCAGCAGCAATGAATGGTCATAATGCTCTTCAATGCGGATGTCGCGAATACTGACGCAATGACTCCCCAGGTAAGAACCGATTTTCCCAATCTGCCCGGGCTTGTCGACAATAGACAGGAGCAGGGTGGCGGTATAACCTTGGCTATGACTTTTTTCCAACCGGGAAAGTGTGGTGAGGGTCAGTAAAACCAGGCAAGTAGTAAACAAGGCGCCCCAAAAATAGCCGGCCCCTACCGCCAGTCCCACGCCTGATACCACCCAGATGCTGGCCGCTGTGGTCAGTCCCTTGACCGTCGCCCCTTCCTTCATGATGGTACCGGCGCCGAGGAAGCCGATGCCGCTCACCACCTGGGCCGCCAGCCGCGCCGGGTCGGCGTTGGTCTGGCCCTGTACCGAATAATAAATATTGATAGACAAAATCATGATGAGGCAAGACCCCAGACACACAAGCACATGGGTGCGCAGACCGGCCCATTTATTGCGCGACTGCCGTTCATGGCCGATAACACCGCCAAGCACGAAGGCCAGGGCGACACGAATGCAAATGTCAAGATCACTGATCATTCTGCCACCTCCCGGGTATGTTACTAAATACTTCAATATATGAGCACGAAGACGGCAATGCTAATACCGCTTCACCTTCCCGGTCGCTAATGGGTATCTTTCCCCTCCGCAAACAAAAAAACCCTGGATACCGGCTTAATCCGGTGCATCTTCCTGTTCGCCGCTTTCCTGCAAGTTTTTATTCTGCAATGATCCGCTCTGCTAATATATAATTATCCATTCGTTATCTTTCTGAATATTCCTTTAAACATCGTTGTCAGCTTATGGAAATACAAAAACCGCAACCATGTTGCGGTTTTGATTTTAGCCATGTATTTCCCGGTAGAACTCGCCGGCATGGTAGGAACTGCGCACGAGCGGTCCGGCCGCAACGCTTTTGAAGCCCATTTCCCGACCGACTTCGCCCCATTGGGCAAACTCTTCGGGCGGGACATAGCGCTGCACGGGATAATGCCGCCCGGTCGGCGCCAAGTATTGGCCCAGGGTAATCATCGTGACGCCGGCCGCCCGTACGTCCCGGAGGACGGCCGCCACTTCATTCTCCTCTTCCCCCAAACCGAGCATAATCCCGGTTTTGATTTCGGTGCCCGGCTTAGCCATCCTGGCTGCCTGTGACAAAAGGTCTACCGACCGGCGGTATTCCGCCCCCGGCCGCACGGCCGGGTACAGGCGCGGCACCGTCTCCACGTTATGGGCAAAAACATCGGGACCGGCGGCCAGCACGGTCGCCAGCGCCGCCGGCGCGCCGCGAAAATCGGGCGTCAGCACTTCGACACGCGGCCGCCCCGGCAGCTTGCGCAGCTCGTTAATGACGGCGGCAAACTGACCTGCTCCGCCATCGGGCAAATCGTCACGGGTTACCGACGTCACCACCACATGGGTAAGGCCCATTTCGGAAACGGCGGCGGCCAGCCGGCGCGGTTCTTCCGGATCGACGGCCGACGGGCGGCCGTGGTCTACGGCGCAAAAGGCGCAATTGCGAGTGCAGGTATTGCCGAGAATAAGAAAGGTCGCCGTGCCGTGGGAATAGCAGCTCCCCTTATTGGGGCAACGCGCCCCGTCACATACGGTATGTAAGCGGTATCCGGCCAGCCGACCGGCGGTCAGGGCATGAAGCGCCAGATTATCGGCCCGTTTGGCGTCGCGCACCATGGCGCGCAGCCAGGCAGGTACGGCAGTAGCTGTCATCTGTTACCAACGCCTTTCCGGTCATTATGTCTGCTTTCATTATACCGCACCCACCCCGGAATGAACAGCATTAAACACCGGCCGGCACGACAGCGCAGGCCGGTGCCACCCGCGCCGGCTCGCCGCTCTCTTTCTCCCCGCCATTACGGCCGCAGATTTCCTGCCGCCGTTGCATGAAGCGCAAAGCCTCGTCCCGTGATGTAAACACGGGAATGAGCGCATCGCCGCTAAACCAGGCGCCCCACCGGCCGTCCGGCAGGCGGGTAATATTGCCGTTATCAATCTCGATCATCCCCCGCCAGGGCAGCGGTCCGGGCAGGGACTCGGTCGCGGCGTTGAGCTGCCACAGACTGCCGCCAAACATGGCCAGCAGCTCGCTGTCGGTCAGTGTCGGCGTCCGGCCGGATAATACCTCCAGATAACTTTGCAGGCCCGCCAGGTGGCCGGAGGCGTACATTAAAATCGGGGCGTTAGCGGCCGCCTCCTCAATGGCTTTAAGGGCCTGGGTAAAAACCGCCAGCGGGTCATCGTCCGGACGGAACGGGATATTGGTCTCTTTATACCAGCGGGATATAGGGCCAGACTCATATGTAAAGCCGGCCGGCTCCAGGAGGGAGCGGAAGACGTCGCTATTGTCGTAAATGGCCGTCACTACCGCCAGCCGGTCTTCAAAGTCATAAAGGGCAATATGATCCGGCCACGAACGGCGGTGAATTTTCAGCTTAGGAAAACGGGAATAGTAAATCTTGCCCCCGGCAAACCGGTCAAGCATTTCCGGCAGGGTGTACCGCAGCAAACGCATACAGTGCACAGTCTTACCTCCTCAGCATGGTCAGGCAAAAATTCGCTCCGACACGGTTCCTGTTGCAAATAAGCTAACCCGCTCCCGGCTTCGGGGAGGGATCCAGCGCAAATATTATCTTATATTATATCAAATTTTCTTTTGATATTGTTAAGTTTTTCTTACGCTATCCGCCTTTTTTCGCCGCAGGCTCCCACCCAGAACAAAAGCGCAGGCGCTTGTCAACATACCACGAAGATAATCATGCCAATAATTGGCACCACAAGCGATGAAAAGTAAGTTTTTGAACTAATCTCGCGCGACAACTGTCGCGCGCGTAGCCCTTTGCGTTCTTTGCGCCCTTTGCGGTTTTACGCTTTTCAGGGTAGGGCGCAAAGGACGCAAAGAGTAAAAAAAACTGCCCCTTCCAGGGCAGCAGCTGAAGAGCAGTGCTACGAGCCGGTGAAGATTTGTCCCGCGTAGAGGAAATAGAAACGCAGCAGCACGACGCCCACCAGGGCAATGGACGAGTTAAACAGAACGGTGCGCAGCCGGTAGACATGGCCATGGAGGGCGGTTATGGCAATGGTGACAGGCAGAATCAGGCCAATGCCAACTACGCCGATCCAGAACACCTTGGCCCATACCCCGACGGTCAGGGCCTCCTTTGCAATGAGGTAATACTGGCCGCCCTGATAGTACATGCCGGTAAACAACAAAAACAGCATGAACAGCTCAAAGGGAATTACCCTGAGGTCGAGCGCCAGCAGGTATTTAAGGTTTTGTTCATCGACCGTGCTGCGAAAGCAGGTCAGACCGACGAGAATATTGGCGGCGATGCCGGCGGATATACCGGATACTAAGAACAGCAGCGGCAAAATGGGCGTGTTGAAGAGCGGTTTGGCCACCAGCGCCGACAGGAGAAAACCGGTATAGGTCGCGACGGCGACGGCCAAGACGCACATAATCCCTTCAATGGAGCGAGTCTGCTCAAGCCATTCTACCAGCGGCAGCAGCGGTTTAAACCAGGGCGCCGACCACCCCTGTTCGCTGAGCGGCTTTTTGAAGATGATAGCGCTAAAGAGCAGGGCCAGCGGCGTATAAATGCTCAGTAAAATAACGCCGATGGACATGACGGAAGTAATCTGGTAGTGCAGCAGCAGCAGGTAGAACGATAAGGGCCTGCCAAGGTCGACGATGAGCAGGGCCAGACCAATAATGATGGTCGGCGGCGCAATCAGCGCGCCGGCTTTAATCAGCCCGTCCCAGGGCGGTGTTTCGTTACCCTCAATCCACTTGACCAGTAAAGCGGTAATAAGCGCCCCGCCGCTCAGGCCGGCCAAAAACAGATAGACGGCGATCGGCCAGCCCCAGGTAATTTCGATGTATTGCGTGATATCGCCCCAGATGATATCCATTATGCCTCACCTCCGCGCCAGTTCGGGATGGTAGTGACTTTCGGCCTGGTACCCAAGTGCTGCTTGGGTTTAACAATGTAGTTTTTGCTCAGCGCCGCCCGCACCTCGCTCTGCGGATCATTGAGGTCGCCGAAAGTGAGCGCGCCGGTCGGACAGACAGCGACACAGGCCGGTTTTTGGCCTTTGGCCGTGCGGTTGGTATAGCAGAAGGTGCATTTATCGGCCGCCCCGGTCTTAGGATTGATAAACCGGGCCTGATAGGGGCAGGCGGTAACGCAATACTTGCAGCCAACGCATTTTTTCTCGTCGACCAAGTTGACGCCGTCCTTATTCGTGTAGGAAGCGCCGGTCGGACAGACGCTGACGCACGGTGCGTTATCGCACATTACGCAAGACTGGCGGTGAAAATCCATGACCAGGTTGGGGAATCGGCCCTTCGGCCCTTCAATCCAGACCTGTAGCCTTGATACGCCGTCGGGAACTTTGTTTTCGGCCCGGCAGGCCACACTACAGGACTGGCAGCCGATGCATTTGTTGCTGTCATAGACTAAGCCGTAACGCTTGTCAGCCACGCTTCACCCCTCCTAAACCTTCTTGATGGTAACGCCGGTGGTTTGCACGGTTGTGCCGCAGACCGGCGCCACGAACGTCGGCAGCAGCATGCCGGCATTAATGCCCTGTTTGTAGGCCCGCTTGAGTCCTGGCGAAAGGCGGCCAAAACCAAAGTAGGTGTAGACCGTATCGGGCCTGATCCCCTCGGAAACAAGGACCTTGCCCTGCTGTTTGCCATAGTCGGACGTGATTTCCACCGTTGCCCCGTCGGTTACGCCTAATTTCTTGGCCGTCTCCGGATGCATCCACAGCCGGTTGGCGCCCATCAGGTTGTAGAGCCACGGCACATTATGGGTGTGGCCGTTGGTGTGAATGGCCGTTTTCCCCTGGATGTAAAAATACTGACCTTCTTTTTTCATTTCCACCGGCCGGTACTCGGGAACGCCGCGGCCAAAGGCCTCAGCCGCTTCATGGGAATAAAGCTCAATCTTTTTGCTCTTTGTCTTCAGATTGGTTAGCGGCTTGTCGATAATCCCCTGGTCATTGACCAGCGCCTGGGCTTCGGGTACCTTTTTGATAAACTCGGCGACCGAACTCTTGTCCCGCAAAAAGATGGGTTTGAAGCCAAATGTGAGCACGCCTTTTTCCTTGGCCGTTTTCACCAGGTCGGCTTTGCCGCCCATCTGGACGAGCCGGATTTCCTCAACGTCCTTGTAGGGGAAATAGGCGCCAAGATCAAGTTTCTGCGCCAGTTCCTGGAAAATCTGCCAGTGCGGCTTGGTATCAAAGACCGGTTTAACTACCTGCTGCCGGAGAGTATAAACCGGTACCGCCCCGTGATAGGCGTTAAAGCCTTCGTCCCGTTCCAGATAGGTGCTCTCGGGCAGCACCACATCGGCATACCAGGCCGTGTCGGTCATGTAGATGTCGCAGACAACCAACAGGTCCAGCTTCTTAATGGCTTCGATGACGCGCTGGGTGTTGGGGATGGTAATAACCGGGTTGTAGCGCAGTACGAACCAACCTTTGATCGGATAGGGCTGTTCGGTGAGAATGGCTTCGGGAACGATCTGGACGGCGCCGTCGCCAGGCGGCACCATATAGTTTGGATGGCCCTTGACTTTCGCCCCGTCGACGCGCGGCTTGCCCGGCGCCGGGAAAGGCGGGATTTTAAACCCGGCCAGGTTGGGAACCACTTCTTTCCCGACCAGACCGTTGATAAACGGCGGGCTCTTGACAAAGAAGGTACCACCCGGCACTTCCAGGTTGCCAAGCAGCATGTTGGCAATGACAATCGCTCGCCGCAGCTCAAATTCCTCGGGCGTAAACTGGGTCCGCCAGCCCCAGTCAATGACGGCGCGCGGCCGGGCGGCGGCCAGTTCCCGCGCCACCCGTTCGATGTCGGCGGCCTTAATCCCCGTCTCCTGCTCCGCCCAGGCGGGAGTATACTTGGCGACCGAAGCCTTAACGGCGTCAAAGCCTTCGGTGTACTTTTCCACAAAATCGCGGTCGTACAAGTTATCACGGATTAGAACATGGTTAATGGCCAGCACGAACGCCAGGTCGGTCCCGGGCTTGATGGCAAACCATTCCTGCGCTTTCGCCGACGTTAGGGAAAAACGCGGGTCGACCGACACCAGTTTGGCCCCCTTGGCCAGGGCGTTCATGACGGCACGGGCCTGGGCGACGTGTAGCCCCTCAAAATAGTTGCGGCCAAGCGATACCAAATATTTGACGTTGCCGTAGTCAATGGCCAGCGCGCTAGTGCCGAACGTCGCTTCAAGCGCGACCGTCCGCGCCAGCGGACAGGTTGATTCATGGGTAAAAATATTCGGCGTACCGTAGGCTCTGGCCAGCGTCACCATATAGGCCATATGGGCGCCGCCGCGGTTGGCAAAGGCCATGGCTTCGGGACCGTACTGCGCTTTGATCGCCTTCATTTTCTCGGCAATGTAGGCATAGGCCTCATCCCAGGAAACTTCTTTCCACTTGCCTTCCCCCCGCGCGCCCGTCCGGATCAGCGGTTTTTGCAGCCGCTGCGGGTCGTACAGCTGGGAAAAACCGGCGCCGCCGCGGGCGCAGACCGTACCACCGGTGGCCGCCCATTCGGGATTGCCGTTAATCAGCACCGTCTTGCCGTCGACGACTTTCGCCTGAATCGGACAGCGGGAAGTGCACATTTCGCAATAGCTGGCCTTGAATTCGGCAGAGCCCTCCAATTGGCTGTCGGCGGCCAAGGACGCCATGCGCGGCAGCGCCGACCCCGCCGCCAACGCTGCTGTGGCCGCGCCGGACAGCTTTAAAAATGTCCTGCGGGAAAACTTTTTCACACCCAACCCCCCTTGTATGGATGTAATAAATAACTATTGTATTGATTTATTAATACAATTTATTAAATGTCTTTCCTAAAAATTCCTGCCCCATTTTCAAAATTTTTGCCAAAAATTATTTACCCTCTTCGCGGCCTTTGCGGTTTTACGCTTTTTAGGGTAGGACTTGGCCAAAATAATTTGGCGGATTAAAAATTAAACCCCCGTGTTACCCTGTAACACGGGAGTCGCATCGTCAGGCCATCTCCTTGGTCGCCGCCGCTTCTTCGCGGACAGGCTCGGCTTTCTTCTCCTCCAGGCCTTTGGTTATGGCGGCGATGGCGCCAAGGTTAAGCGCATCGGCGACGCCGCTCGGCGTCACCACCAAACTGCCTTTTTCCTTTAAGCCCTCGTACAAAATATTCATCGCCCGGAGTTGTAGGGCAATGGGATTATTTTCGTAAACTTTGGCGGCAGCGGCAAAGCGGTGGGCGATCTCGGTTTCGGTCGTGCCGAGAATAATGCGGGCCCGCCGTTCCCGCTCCGCCTGGGCCTCGCGGCTCATGGCCTCCTGCAACGCCTCGGGAATAATCACGTCCCGGATTTCTACCGACTGGACCGTAATTCCCCACGGTTCGGTCCGGCGGTCGATGACTTCCTGCAAAATCTTATCCAGGTTTTCCCGCTCGGAAAGGAGCTCGGACAGCATCGTCCGCCCCACGACGTCACGCAGCGCCGTCTGGGCCGTCCAAGCCACCGCCTCACGGTAGTTTTCCACCTCGAGGGCGGCCTTTTCCGGGTCCCACACCACCCAAAACAAAATGGCATCAACATTTACCGGTACGGTGTCTTTCGTCAGCGTTTGTTCGGCCAAAAAAGGGGTAGCGACAATCCGCTGGTCAATCCAATAGGCAACGGTATCGATGAACGGAATAAGCCAGAAATGGCCCGGCCCCTTCAACCCCTTGTACTTGCCAAGCCGCAGCACCACGGCTTTTTCCCATTCGGCCGCCACCCTGACCGACATGCTGAGAAGCGTGCCGGCAATGATGACGGCAGCCGCCAGCCACAGTTTATCAAAATAGGCATATAACGCGATACCGGCCGCGCAGGACAACATAAAAACGTTGAATGGAAACCAACTCGGACGGTGACACGGTCCAATCTGCGGCTGCTGCATAGTGAGCGGGGGATTGGCATTGCCAAGATTTTGCTTTTTCGCCATCATTACACCTCTTTTCTAGTCAGTAGGGTGCTCTGCCGGACGGCATTATCCAATACCGCCTGTACATCGGCGGCGGAAAACCCGAGCGCCGCCGCCTCCTCTAGCAGCCGAACCACCTTCGCCTCCAGCTGGGCCAGCTTGGCGTAATCAATATCGGTGGGCATCGTGACAAAGGTGCCACGGCCCTGCTGGCTGGAAATGACGCCTTCGCGCTCCAGCTCGGTGTAGGCCCGACTGACCGTGTTGGCGTTGATTTTGAGCTGGACGGCCAGTTGCCGCACCGTCGGCAGCTGTGCCCCCTGCGGGTAAGCGCCTGTCCGGATCGCGTTCTGAATGGCCTCTTTAATCTGCACATAGATCGGAATTCCGCTGGTGTAGTCAATCTTGATGGGCAGCATCCGGCCTCCCTCCCCCGTCATATTTTTCGGTTCGCCGCGGAAAAATCCTGCAAAAAAAAACAGCGGCCACAGGCCGCATCGAATTATTAATACCGTTTGCGCTTACACGAAGACGGAATGCCCAGCTCTTCCCGGTATTTGGCCACCGTGCGCCGCGACACGGCGATACCGCGGCGGTTCAAAAGATCGGTCAGCGCTTGGTCGCTCAGCGGGCGCGCCGGATCTTCCTGGGCCACCAGTTCCCTGATTTCCCGTTTGACCTGGGCAGCGGCAACATCTTCGCCGCCCGATCCCTGCACGCCGGCGGAGAAAAAGGCCCGCAGCGCAAGCAGCCCGTGCGGCGTAGCGGCATATTTATTGGCCGTAGCCCGGCTGACGGTCGATTCATGAATGCCCAGGCGTTCGGCGACCCTTTTCATCGTCAGTGGCCGCAAAAACTTCGGGCCATGGTCGAAAAAGTCGCGTTGCAGGTCAACAATGGCTTCAACAACGTTATACAGCGTCCGGCGGCGCTGCTCAATGCTGCGCATTAGCCACAGCGCGGCATTGATGCGCCCCTCGACAAACCGCCGCGCGTCACTGTCGGCTTCCCGCATCAGACGGCGGTAATAGGGATTGATGGTCAGGCGCGGCACGACCGAGTCATTGATGAGAATTACATACCGGCCGCCCACCCGTTCAACCGTCACGTCCGGGAGGATATAGGCCGACTGGCTGCCCTGGCCAAAGCCCCGGCCCGGCTTGGGATCAAGCGTCCGAATAACGTCGACTGCCCGCTGGACATCCTGGGTTGTACAGCCCAATTTGTCGGCAATACAGCGCAGACGCCCGGCGGCTATGTCTGCCAAATGGCCGTCGATCACGGCCCGAACGATCGGGTCGTTCAGGCCGCGCTGGCGCACCTGGATGGAGAGGCATTCCCGGAGGTCGCGGGCGCCTACGCCGGGCGGGTCAAAGGTTTGAATCAGCGTCAGCACCTCTTCCACCAACGCCGCCGGCATGGCCAGCGCCGCCGCCGCTTCTTCCACCGACACCCGCAAGTATCCGTTGTCATCGATACAGCCGATAAGATATTCCCCGGCCCGGCGGGCGCTCGCATTCAAGGTGGCCAAATGCAGCTGAAATTCAAGGTGTTCATGAAGCGGCACCGCGGACGCACCGTAGAACTCGGCTGACGATTTTTCCTCCTCCGCCGGGGCAAAGCCGGTATCAATCCCTTCGTCAAGATACTTTACCCACTCCAGATAATCACTGGCCAAGTCGGGGCCGCCAGCCTCAATGGGCTGTTCGGTTTCCGCCTCGCCCAGCCTATTGTCTTCCACCTCGAGGACAGGGTTTTCTAAAAGCTCGGCTTCGATCATTTCAACAAGTTCGAGGGACGACAGCTGCAAAATGGCTATGGCTTGGCGCAGTTGCGGCGTCATGACCAGTTTTTGCGACAGCTCCTGCCTGAGGCCATAGTCCATGCGCATAACCGTTGAACCTCCTTCTCTTACTTCACCCTATGCCAAAGTTAGCATAAATATGATCGCACCCGTAAAACCGCTGCTTTTTATGTCAGCAAATGCGGGGCAGCTGATCGCCGACCAGCATATCGAGCAGGCGCATGCCGCCTATCGCGGTACGCAGCCCCACCTGCCCGGCGGGCTGCGCCGTTACCCGGCCGATGACCCGCGCCTCCCGCCCATAGGGGTGAGCGTTCATAATATTCAGTACCTGCTCTGTAAAAACTTGTTCGACAAAGACAAGCATTTTCCCTTCGTTGGCGAGGTATAACGGATCAAATCCCAGAATTTCACAGACGGCTTGTACCGCCGGGCGGACGGGGATGGCCGTTTCATCCAGGAAAATGCCCACCTGGGCCTGACTGGCAATTTCATTGAGGGTCGTGGCTATACCGCCGCGGGTAGGGTCACGCAGTACCGCCACCCCGTCGGGCACGGCGGTGAGAATGGCTTTGACCAGTCCGGCCAGCGGCGCACAGTCGCTGGTCACACTTGCCGGCAGCGTCAGCCCGTGGCGCTCGCTCATGATGGCAATGGCATGGTCGCCAATCGGACCGCTGAGAATAATATCCTGGCCGGGCCGGACGCGCCTGGGCGAAATGTCCACGCCGTCAAGCAGCACGCCCACGCCGGCCGTATTGATATATAAGCCGTCCACCGCCCCTTTCTCCACTACTTTCGTATCGCCGGTGACGATCGCCACCCCGGCTTCGTCGGCGGCGCGGCGCATGGAGACCACAATGCGCCGCAGATCGTCGATAGCAAAGCCTTCTTCAATGATAAAGCCGGCGCTGAGATAGAGCGGTACGGCGCCGGTCATCGCCAAGTCGTTGACGGTGCCGCATACCGCCAGTTTGCCGATGTCGCCGCCGGCGAAAAACAGCGGCTTTACCACGTACGAATCGGTTGTAAACGCCAGGCGGGCGCCGCCGGCGGTCACCTTCGCCCCGTCGTGCATTTCCGCCAGCGCGGCGTTGGCAAAAGCCGGCAGCATGACCTCCCGCACCAAATCATGGCTGAGCTTGCCGCCGCTGCCATGGGCCAGTTGTATCCGTTCGCTCAAAACTGCCACCTCCCGGCACCGTATTTATACCAGGCCGCGCAGGCGCCCTCCACCGACACCATGCACGCGCCTACCGGATGATCGCTCGTGCAGGCCCGGCCAAAGAGCGGGCAGGCCGGCGGCTTGATTACGCCCCGCAGTACTTCGCCGCAGCGGCAGCCCGCCGCCTCACGGGTCGGCTCCACGTCGACGCCGAGGACGTACCGGGCGTCAAAGCGGGCATACTCTTCCCGCACACCCAGACCCGACGCCGGAATGACACCAATACCGCGCCAGGCGGCATCTACTTCGCCGTATACCTTGGCCAGCGCTGCCTGTGCCGCCGGATTGCCCTCGGGCCGGACAACGCGGGCATACTGGTTTTCCAGCCGCGCCACGCCGGCGCGAATCTGTTTGACCAGCATATATACCGCCTGCAGAATGTCGAGAGCTTCAAAGCCGGCCACCACGGCCGGCGTGCCACACTCTTCGGCCAAAAAGCGGAAAGGCGCCAGGCCGGTAACGGTGCAGACATGCCCGGGAAGCAGCAAACCGTCCACCCGAACACCCGCACCGCCGGCGGTTAGCAGGGCCCGGAGCGCCGGCGGCACCAGTTTATGTGAAGTAAGCACGAAAAAGTTATCAATACCGGCCTGCTCGGCCGCCAAAATGGCGGCGGCGGTCGTCGGCGCCGTCGTCTCAAACCCCACCGCCAGAAAGATAACCCGCTTATCCGGATGGGCCCGGGCGATGGCGAGGCTGTCGAGGGGCGAATAGACGATGCGGATATCGGCGCCCCGCGCCTTTTCCTGCATCAGGCTGGATGACGAGCCCGGCACGCGCAGCATATCGCCGAAGGTGGCAATAATGACGCCGCTTTGGCGGCTGTAGGCAATGGCGGTGTCCAGATAGTCATTTGGCGTCACACATACCGGACAGCCAGGACCGCTGACCAGCTCAACCTGCTCCGGCAAAAGCTGGCGGATGCCGGCTTTAAAGATGGCCACCGTATGGGTGCCGCACACTTCCATCAGCCGGAGCGGGCGGTCGGCCAGCCGGGCAATTTCGGCGGTATAATAGTCAGCCAGCTGGCGCACCCGGTCAGCCGTTAAATTCTTCATACTTTTCCAGCTCCTTAAACAGTTCCAGCGTCCGCCGCGCTTCTTCCGCGTCAATCGTCTGGATGGCAAAGCCGGCGTGAATAAGTACATAGTCGCCTACCTGCGCCTCCGGCAGCAGCATGAGACTGACCTGGCGGGTGACGCCGCTGACGGAAACGGTGGCCAGCATATCCTGGCGGGAAAGTATCACGGCAGGTACGGCCAAGCACATCGGTTTATCTGCTCCTTTCTCCGGCAATGACAGCCTGTCCCAGGGCCAGCCCGCCGTCATTGGGCGGCACCTGGCAATGAAGCAGGACTGTAAGTCCTTGTTGCTCTAACATTCCGACGATTTGCTCCAAGAGCGTAATGTTCTGGAAAACGCCGCCGCTGAGGGCGACCGTGCGAATCCCAGTAGCCCGGCTGATGCGGCCCACCATGTCGACCGTCGCCGCCGCCACCGTGGCGTGGAAGGCCGCGGCCAGGTCGGCGACACTGGCCCCGCGGGCGAGCCGCTCGGTCAGGGCCGCAAACGCGGGATAAAAATCAAGCACGGCCGGCGCTCTATCTTTAATCTCATAAGGCAGCGGCACCGCCGTCCGGCCGGCCGCAGCCAGTTCGAGCTCGACCGCCGCTTGCCCTTCATAATTAATCCGGCCACGGATGCCAAGAAGCGCCGCCGCGGCGTCAAACAGCCGACCGGCCCCGGACGACAGCGGCGCGTTCAGCCCCTTCTCCGCCGCCTGCACCACGAGCTCCCACTCCGGCGGCAGCGTGCGGACGAAAGGAATATTAAGGCCGGCGGCGTCCCGGCCGTAGAGCTTATAAAGCACCCAGGCCGCCAGGCGCCAGGGCTCCTTGATGGCCTTGGCGCCGCCGGGCAGCGGCATATAACGGCAGTGGGCAACGCGGACATAGTCGCGGCAATCGGCAACCAAAAACTCGCCGCCCCACAGGTGGCCGTCCGGGCCGTAGCCGGTGCCGTCAAACGCCACGCCAATCACTTTTTCATAACGGCCGTGTTCGGCCAGCACGGCGGCGATATGGGCATGGTGATGCTGGACGCCGATTTTCGGTTCCGGCCGGGATAGGGCATATTTCGTGGACAAATATTCGGGATGCAGATCATAGGCCACCACGGCGGGCCGGACGTCAAACAAACGCTGGTAATGGGCAATGGCGTCGGTGTAGGCCGCGAAAGTGGCCATGTTCTCCAAATCGCCGATATGGGCGCTCATGAAGGCCAGCTTGTCCCGGGTCAGACAAAAGGTATTCTTCAGCTCGCCGCCGCAGGCCAGCACCGGTACCTGTGGCCGGGCCAGCGCCAGCGGCGACGGCACATAGCCGCGGCTGCGGCGGAGAAAATAAGGCCGGCCGCGGACAATGCGCGCCACCGAATCATCGGCCCGGCGATAAATAGGGCGATTGTGAACAAGAAAATAATCGGCAATGCTGGCCAGGCGCTCCCGTGCGTCGGCATCGTCGTAAGCAATCGGCTCGTCGCTCGTATTGCCGCTCGTCATCACCCAAACGTCGCTCGCGCCGAGCAGCAGCCAGTGCACCGGCGCGTACGGCAGCATCACCCCGAGATAAGGGTTGCCGGGAGCGACGCTTTCCGCCAGGTCATAGCCTTCGCTTTTGGCTAAGAGGACAATCGGCCGGGCAAGGCCGGTTAAGAGTTCCTCCTCGGCCGGCGTAAGGCGGCAGCGCCGGCGCACGGCCGCCAGGCTGCCGCACATGACGGCAAAAGGCTTGTCCTCGCGGATCTTGCGCTCCCGTAAGGCTCGCACCGCCGTCTCGCTCTTGGCATCGCAGGCCAGGTGGTAGCCGCCGATGCCCTTGATGGCGACAATATGTCCGTCGGCGACCAGTGCCCGCACGGCGTCAAACACGTCGCCGGCCACCTCCTGTCCGGTCCGGTCAACCAGGCGGTAAGCGGGACCGCAGACCGGGCAGGCGTTGGGCTGGGCGTGAAAACGGCGGTGGGCTGGGTCGTCATATTCGGCCTGACAGGCCGGACACATGATAAACGACGCCATGGTCGTCATGGCCCGGTCATAGGGTACGTCCTTGATAATGGTATAGCGGGGCCCGCAGTTGGTGCAGTTGATGAAGGCATAGCGGTAGCGCCGGTCGGCCGGATCGAGCAGTTCCCGCTGACAGTCGGCGCAGGTGGCCACATCGGGCGACACCAAGGCGGTGCGTACCGGCGCGCCCTCGCTGTGACGGATGACAAACTCCTGCTCGCCGGTAGCCGGGCGGCGCTCAACGGTCACCGTCGCGAGGCGGGCGAGCGGCGGCGCTTCCTGCCGGAGGGCGGTGAGAAACGCGGCCAGACCGGCGCTATCCCCCTCCACTTCTATTTCCACGCCGGCGGCGTCGTTAAGCACCCACCCCGCCAGACCGTGGCGGCGGGCCAGGTTATAAACAAAGGGGCGGAATCCCACCCCTTGGACAATGCCGGTGACTTTGACATTGAAGCGCTCCATGGCTACTCCTTTTGGGAACCACGGAGGACGCGGAGGGATAATCTTTTTAGTTTAGCGCGATGAATATCGCGCCTCTGTGTTCTCCGTGGTTAAAATATTTTTCATGCTTTGTGGTGCCGATTTCTCGGCATGAATATCTTTGTGTTTTTATTTTAAATATTCCACAATTATGCGTCATTCCCCTGCCGGGCCAGAGACAATTTTGCCTGAATCATCAAGGCGCACTCGAGCCGCTTCTTTTGCAGGGCGCAGCCCAGCTCATAGGGCTGATTGATATCGCCGTGGAACAAATGGGCGTTGGCATGGCAGCCGCCGCTGCAGTAAAACCGCGCCCAACACCGGCGGCAGGCTTCTTTGTTCAGGACATGGGCCTGGCGAAACAGCTGCGGCAGAGCGGTATTTTTCACGCCCTCAAAAACGGTGCCAAGGCAAAACTCATCCCGGCCGACAAACTGGTGGCAGGGATAGAGCTCACCGGTCGGCGTCACGGCAAAATACTCGTGACCGGCGCCGCAGCCGCTGAGCCGCTTGGCCACACAGGGGCCGTTATTGATGTCCAGGTTAAAGTGGAAAAAGTCGAAGCCCTGCCCGGCAAGCTTGCGTTCGAGGTACGCGGCGGCCAAAAGTTCGTACTGGTGGAATAGCTCGGGTAAATGTTCCTCCCTGAGGGCATAGTCGCTGTCTTTGCCTACCACCGGCTCAACCGACAACTGGCTAAAGCCCAAATCGGCCATGGCCAGTACGTCGGCGGCAAAGTCGATATTATGCGCCGTAAAAGTGCCGCGCACATAATAGTTTTGGTCATTGCGGGACGCCACGGCTCTTTTAATATTGGCCACTACTTCGTCATAACTGCCGCCGCCCAGAGCGTCCGGCCGCATCCGGTCATGAACCTCGCGCCGGCCGTCGAGGCTGAGCACCAGACTAATATTATGCTCATTCAAATAGTTAATGATGTCGTCGTCAAGGAGAACGGCGTTAGTGGTCAGGGTGAGCTTAAAAATTTTGCCGGTCGCGGCGGCGCGGCGGCGCACATAATCTACCGTATGGCGGACAACGTCCATATTAAGCAGCGGTTCGCCGCCGAAAAAGTCGATTTCACAGTGGCGGCGCGGCCCACTGCTCTCGATAAGAAAATCGACGGCCCGCTCGGCCACTTCTTTAGTCATCAACCCGCGGTCATGGCCGAAATCGCCGGTGCCGGCAAAGCAATACCGGCAGCGCAGGTTGCAGTCATGAGCCACATGCAGACACAGCGATTTGACGATAGGCTTGTCACTGAACGTAGGCGGTACGGTCAGTTCGGGGCTAAACAGCAGCCCCTGGTCAATAAGCTCGTGCAGTTCGGCTAGCGCCTCTTTAACCGCTTCTTCGCCGTAAACGCCGGCTAAGGTCGCCAGGACGGCCGCGTCGTTGGCACCGTCGAAAATATCCAAAACGTCATAGACCAGCTTGTCGATGACATGGACGGCGCCGCTGTTGACATCAAGCAGCAGATACATACCGTTTATATGAAATTTATGAATACCAGACTCGCGCATTAACTTCACCTTTCTTACTAAAAATCAAGCCCCTTGCCCCCCACAGGGGCAAGGGGCCGACGGCCTACTTCTGGCAGACCTGGTTGCCAACGGTGCAGGACGTCTTGCAGGCCGACTGGCAGGAAGTCTGACATTCCCCGCAGCCGCCGGTATGTACCGTCTTTTGCAGGGAAGCTGTATTTACAGTAAGGATATGCTTCGCCATAAGTGAATCCCTCCTTGCCGCCAATATATGAATGGGGAAGCAAAATTATACTTTTATATTTTAGCCCGTTTGCGGCCGGGAATCAATACCAGCGGCGCAGATTTTGGGCGGTATTTATGTTCGGTCAAACTCACTGCCAGATAGGCTGTGATTTTGGGGAAAACTAAGCACAGGAGGTGATAATAATGGCCAACAAAAATACCGGGTACAACGCGAATAACCCCGAACCGCCCGGCTTAAAAGATTCGGCGAAAAACCGGCGCGACGAGAAGGGTGCGCTCCATGCGGCAGTCGAGTATATTGAGCGAAAATAAGAACCTGTTGCTGCTATACCGCCCCACGACTGGCGCAAAAAAGTTTAAAGGAGGTTGCCGGATGGACAAACGGCAAAAGCCCATTTCCCCAGATAAAGTTACCGATAAGTTTAGCGACAACGCCGGCGACAATAGCTTAACCCGGTATGAGATCAACCGGTCGATTGTTTCCGCCGACGTAGCCAACGAACACTCTTATGTCAAGGCTTTAAATCAAGGGCTAAAAGAATTGGAAGATTAGTGAAAAACCGTAAAACCAGCCCCGCACGCTAAGCCGTGCGGGGCTGGTTTTATAACGTAATGTACTGTGGCCCGCCAATTATAGCCGGCGACGTGCCGCGTTACTCCTGCTGCGGCAGAATAACGATTTTCACCGGCAGGTTGGAGGCACCGGGAGGACTGAAGGTGAGCCACAACGACTGACCGACGTCAAACGTGCCGATCGGGGCGAAGTCATTTAGTTTATCAGCACCGAACGCTACCTGACCGGACGGGGTCGGCAGCGGCTCAGCGGTTTCATGCCGGTACTTTACCGATAGCGCGCCGGCATATACGCCGCCGCGCGGATTAAGGAAATAGTCCGCTTTCCCCACACCGGCTGACGGGAGAAACAGTTTGTAGACGACGCCGTAGTTACCGTAGTTGAGCACCTTGCTGCCGTCGGTAGCGTCGATGCCCTCCACATAGCGGTCTACCTCATTATCGGCCAGGGTAAGCGCTACCGGGCCGTGTTCGTCGGGATTGTAGACTTTATGCGGGATGAGCAGGCGGTTGGCCCCGTCGAAAGTACCACGCAGCCGGTACTCATCAGGCGGGAGCACCTTCGCCTGGGCGACAAACTTCTTCGCATCGGCGTGGACCGGCAGCATCATCACTTTGACGGTTACCGGCCGGTCGGTCTTAAAATCATAAATGCCGTTAACAAGCATATTCGGCTCGACTACCGCACTATCCAGTTCGGCAATCAGCTGCCGGCGGTCTTTGGCCGGCACTTCCACCAGATAAATATCACTCTTGCCAAAGTAGCGGAGCTGAGCCGTCTTGCCTACCGCCAGATAGTCATGGCCCGGGCCGCCCAGACCGTACTGATAAACGGTAACCTGCGCCGGCTCACTGTCGTCGTTCTCTAAGAGGACGACGATTTTTTTCGGCGCCGTCGTCCCGTTAACATGATGGAAAAACAGCCGCACGTCACCGACTACTTTGTCCTGATAGAGAATACCGTCGGCCGTCACCGTCTCCGGGCTGTCGGATAAGAGCAGCTTGCCGCCGTAATGGTTAGACGACACCGTCCACTCCGGCAGTTTAAGAATATCAAGGCTGTCGGGGCGCTGCCCGGCGGCCGCCGGCGCGGCCACACTCAGGCCAAGCAGGATGCCCAGCAGTCCTTTGCACAACCATTTACGCACTATGTACCCTCCTTTGGTTCCAACATACCCTCATTATACCAAGATCGACGTATTATGTAAAATTGCAGAAAAATCCACTAAAAACTTCCGTCTTGACCGACGTATTTTCTTGTCCCCGCTGGCTTCAGGGGCTAAAGTGGGGTATATTAATTAAAGCGGAATCAATTATGTGACTGCAAGGAGCCATGTATGCTGAACAACAAACACGTCGTCCTCATCCGGCTAAGTTCCATCGGCGATGTTCTGCACTGCACGCCGGTGGCCAGAGCCCTAAAAAAGGCCTACCCCGACTGCCACCTGACCTGGGTGGTCGGCGAAGGCCCCGCTGACGTACTCGTCGCCAATCCGTACATCGATGAATTATATGTCTGGCCCCGCGAGCGCTGGGAGCGTAGCTTTCGGGCCGGCAACTTTCGTGAAGCCCGCCGCCTGTGGCGCCACTTGGCCGAAGATTTGGGCTGCCGTCCTTTCGACGTGGCCCTCGACGTGCACGGCCTGTTCTTAAGCGGGCTGGTGGCCCGCGCTACGGGCGCGCCGCGCCGCATCGGCCTGGGCGGCGCCCGGGAGTTCAATTGGCTGTTTATGACCGAACAGGCGCCAAAATCGGCCGATGATGTCCATGTGATT
Organism: Sporolituus thermophilus DSM 23256; assembly: GCF_900102435.1. Taxonomy (NCBI): domain Bacteria; kingdom Bacillati; phylum Bacillota; class Negativicutes; order Selenomonadales; family Sporomusaceae; genus Thermosinus; species Thermosinus thermophilus. The sequence goes on from NZ_FNBU01000021.1 coordinate 50,527, forward strand.
CAGCAGTATTTAAGCATCCTGCGGCCACTGGGCATAAGGGCCGCTGACTATAATATGACCCTGGGCCTGACCGGTGAGGCCGTCGCCTTTGCCGACCGCTTCCTGGCCACGCACGGCGTCGGCCCTGATGAGGTGCTGGTAGCCATCAACCCTGTTACTACCTGGCCGGCCAAGAACTGGCCCCCGGCCGGTTTCGCCGCCGTAGCGGCGGCATTGGCCGCTGACTGCCGTATTCTGCTGACCGGCGGCCCCCGCGACAAAGAAATTACCGCCTATATCGCTAAGCAGTCCGGCGCAGCGTGCATCGACGCCGCCGGCGGCACCACGCTGCTTGAGCTGGCGGCCCTGCTGGCCCGCTGCCGGGTCGTACTCACCGGCGACACCGGGCCGCTCCATATGGCCGTCGCCCTCGGCGTCCCGACCGTCAGCATTTTTGGCCCTACCGACCCGCGCAAGTATGGGCCGCTGCCCCCTGGTCACATCATCCTTCAGGGCGAGGCCGGCTGCGCCCCCTGCCATAAAAAAGCATGCCGCCACCAGGATGTACGCTGCCTGCGCTCCGTCACCCCAGAAGCGGCGATAGCGGCCGTACGGCAGCAACTGGCTGCATACTCGAAACTGCAACCGCTGTCTTCTGAAAAATATTAAAACCGCAAAAGTCGCTAAGGACGCAAAGGGGTACCGGGCGCGACATCCGTCGCGCTGGAATTTTATAATAAAACCACGAAGGGCGCAAAGAACGCAAAGGGCTACGTGCGCGATACTTATCGCGCGAGATAGTTTATAAACTTACTTTCCATGCTTTGTAGTGCTAATTTATTGACATGAACATCTCCGCGCTTGAATTCCCCTACCTCATACCTCATACCTCATACCTCATACTTCATACCTACAAACGATTGACGTAACTTTCGCCTATATCCCCAGCTTGGCATAGATATGCGCCCGCAGCAGGCGCAGCTTAAATTCCCACAAACCATACCGTGGCCGGGGAATATTAACCCTTTTCAGGCGGTAAGCGTTGTCCCCCTGAAAATTAAGACCGGCAATGCCGGAGCAGGCGCCGCGATAACCCGCTTCCTGCAGGAGGGGGAATAGCGCAGGATCAAATTTGCCGTAGGGGTAGGCGAGAAATTCCACCGGCGTTCCCAGGTGGCGCTCTAACATCTGCTTGGACAGGCCAATTTCCCGCTGCCGTTCCGGCAGGGTAAGGGCAGTCAGCGCCGCATGACTTAAAGTATGAGAACCGATTTCGACATGGCGCCGCTGCATATCCTTGATTTCCTCCCAGGTTAAATAGCCGCTGCGGCCCACCTGGCCGGCGATGACGAAGACGGTGGCTTTGAAATTGTATTTCTCGAGAATCGGCAGGGCGACAGTATAATTGTCGCGGTACCCGTCGTCAAACGTTATTACAATGGGTTTGGCCGGCAGCGCCCGCTTGCCGGCCAAACCGTCCAGCAGCTCGGCCAGCGAGATGGCGGTATAGCCTTCCCTGGCCAAATAGCGCATCTGCTCTTCAAACGCGGCCGGATCAACGCTGTATACTTCCGGGGCCGGATCCACCATGTGGTAAGCCAAAATTGGCACCCCGCCCGCCGGCGCCAGCAGCCAAAAGAGAAAGCCGCCCCCACAAATTAAGGCGACGGCAAGCAGTTTCTTTGCTTTCGTCACTCTGTCCCTCCCCTTAGCTTCAGGGCAATCTGCTCCAGCTTGCGCAAGCGGTGGTTCATGCCCGATTTACTTACCCGCCCGTCCAGCGCATCGACCAGCTCCTGGAGCGTGGCCTCCCGGTAGGCCAGACGCGCCTCCGCCGCCTCCCTAAGTGACGGCGGCAGCTTGTCCAGGCCGATTGTCCGGGCAATGAACTCGATGTTTTCCACCTGCCGCAAAGCGGCGTTGACCGTCTTCTGCAGGTTGGCCGTCTCGCAGTTGACCAGGCGGTTGACCTTGTTGCGCATGTCTTTGACCACCCGCACGTTCTCAAAAGCCATCAGGGCGGAGTGGGCGCCGATGATGCGCAAAAAGGAAGTGATGGCCTCACCGTCCTTAAGATATACGATAAAATCGCCTTTACGGTCGGTCAGGCGTCCCGGCAGGCCGAACGACTTTAAGAGCCGCACCAGCGTCTTGGCGAAATCAAAATTGCCGGTGACAAGTTCCAAATGATAGTCGCCTTCCGGCCGATTAACCGAGCCGCCGCCTAAAAAAGCGCCGCGCAGGTAGGCCCGCCGGCAGCAGGCTTTGCGCAGCATGCCGCTGTCACGGCCGACGTTAATACTGTCGCCTTTCATGATGCCGAGCGCGGCTAACAGCTCGGCGACAACCGGGGAAGGCAGCACCTTGATATGATAAGCGTTGTTCTTTTTCAGCCGGCGGCCGCGGGTGACCACGACCTCGGTTTTGAGACTGAACCCCCGTTTGATCAGGGCGAGGACTTTGCGGGCCACGGCCGCATTTTCCGTAGTGAAATTGATGCCAAGGCTCTTGTTGCCGCCAATGGACACGGCGCCGCCCATCCGCATCAGCGCCGCCAATTCGGCCAGGTGGCAGCACTGATTGTCGCCGGCGACGCGGGCCAGTTCGTTTTTTACTTCCGCGGAAAAAGACAAAGGTGAATCAACTCCGTCAGTCTTTAATCTCCTTGATGTTTTCGGCGATGAGATAATAGTCGAGCAGCTTCATCCGCTCGGAAGTGTTTTTTAGTTTGTAGACCAGGTCGACGATGGTACGGGACAGCTTGACCGGGTCATGGCGCACCAGGTTTGTTTCGCTGATGAGGTTAGCGCCAATCACCTTAACGCCCATGGCCTCGATGGCCTCGATGTCGGCCAAAACGGGATAGGCGCCCTGGCGGGCGTAAGTATTCTGAAGGCTTTCCGCGACTTCCTGCACATTGACGACAACGTAGTCAATGACGCCCGGCCCTACATGGTCAAAAATCGCCTGCACATGCCGCGACGCCGTGTAGCCGTCCGTTTCGCCCGGCTGGGTCATGACATTGCAAATATAGATTTTGACCGCTTCACTCTGGCGCAAGGCATCGGCAATGCCCTGCACCAGCAGATTGGGCATAACGCTGGTATACAGGCTGCCCGGCCCGAGGATGCAGACATCGGCGTCCCGGATGGCCTCCAGCGCCGCTTCCACCGGCTGTGCGTCGTGCGGCCTGATGCTAATCTGCTTGATGGTCTTTTTGGCAAGGGGAATTTGCGATTCGCCTTCCACCAGGGTGCCGTCGGTCATTTCGGCCACCAGGCGGATGGTCGTGGTGGAAGCAGGCAGCACCTGCCCCCGTACTTTAAGGACTTTGCTGGACTCTTTAAGCGCCAGTTCCACATCGCCCAATACCTCGGTCATGGCGGCGAGAAAAAGATTGCCGAAGCTGTGGCCGGCCAAGTCGCCGGCGCCGCCGAACCGGTGCTGAAAGAGCTTCTCCATCAGCGGCTCGGTGTCGGCCAAGGCGACCAGACAGTTGCGCAGGTCGCCAGGCGGGATAATGCCCAAATCTTCCCGGATGCGTCCGGACGAACCGCCGTCGTCGGCCACCGTAACGATGGCCGTCACATTGCTGGTCACCGATTTAATGCCCCGCAGCAAAACCGACAGGCCGGTACCGCCGCCAATGACGACAACCGACGGGCCGCGGTTAAGTTTGCGCTTTTGAAAAATGATCTCCACCAGCCGCTCCGACCCTTCCGGCACCAGCACACTGATTACCGAGCGGATAATTTGCCTGGTAGCAAAGGTCATGGTTGCCAGGCCGAGAGCGATGACGCCGATACCGGCGACGGTGGTGGCGGTGTAATAATATTTACCGGTAGCGCGGTAAACAAATTTAAACAACGCTTCCTCCACGGCGCCGGCAAACTTATAGTTGAAGACAATCGCCAAGCCCAGGCTGGCGGCGATGGCGCCCAGGGAAAACAATAGCAGCCAGCGCTTGAGCTTCATGCCCGGATACAGCCATTTTAAAAAATGCACGGTTACCACCCCTTGCAGCTAACATCAGCCTCAACAGGGTTCAACGATATTATGCTTGATATCCCGGTGTTCCACATTAACCTTATACCCCTTGTTGCGCAGCCCTTCATAGATCTTGTTGGCGACAAAGACGGAACGGTGCAGTCCGCCCGTGCAGCCGACGGCGATGATCAGTTGGCTCTTGCCCTCTTTGATATAATTGGGAACCAGAAAGTCGACCAGGCCGCCCAGCTTTTCCATAAACTGCTGGGTAATCGGCCATTTCCAGATGTATTCGCCCACTTCCGGCGTCTCGCCGCTCTTTTTCCGCAGCGACTCCACGTAAAACGGATTGGGCAAAAAGCGCACGTCGAAAACCATATCGGCATCAAGGGGAATGCCGTATTTAAAACCGAACGATACTACCGTGATGGTCATGCGTTCAAATTCGCGCTCGCCGGCGAACAGGTCGGCGATTTTATCTTTAAGCTGGGCCGTCGACAAGTCAGAAGTATCGATAATATGGGTGGCGCGGCCCCGGATATGTTCCAGCCGGTCGCGCTCGCGGCTGATGCCTTCGCTGATGCGGCCATGGGGGGCCATGGGGTGGCGCCGCCGCGTTTCCTTGTACCGCCGGATGAGGGTCTCATCGGCCGCTTCCAGGAACAGGATTTCGTAAAAAAACCCTTGCTTCTCCATGTCTTCCAATACTTGCACAAGGGTGTCAAAAAATTCGCCGCCCCGGATGTCGACTACCAGGGCGATTTTGCGCACGCGCCCCGCCGATTGGGCGCACAGTTCGGCAAATTTAGGTATCAGGGCCGGCGGCAGGTTATCGACGCAAAAGTAGCCCAGGTCTTCCATGGCACGGGCCACCTGGCTTTTGCCGGCGCCTGACATACCGGTAATAATTACGAGACGTAAATCTTCCATGCTGTCACCTCAGAGGCTGTGCCGCCGGTTGGTGCGGCGGCGTAAATGGGCATAAATCCGCTCGAGCGAAGTATTAAGCACCATTTCCGGCCCGATGCCCTCGGCGGCGAGCAGCGCGGTCGCAGCGCCGAAATCGCCTACCGACCAGGCAAAATGGCTGTCGCTGCCGACAATGAGCTTGGCACCATAAGTTTTGGCGAGACCGGCAATCGTGTGGCAGTGCGGCGCACTGCCCCGCCGGGATACGGTCAGGGAACTGTTGTTGATTTCCAGCGCTACGTCATAGTGGACGGCCGCTTTGACCACCGCTTCCGGGTCCACTTGATATTCCGGATTACCGGGGTGGACGATGACGTCGACCCAGGGATTTTTCATGGCATTAATCATCATGGTTGTATTTTCTTCTACCGTGCCGTACGGGGCGCAGTGGGTATGCAGGCCGGCCAGCACGATGTCCATCTTGGCCAGGCGCCCCTCGTCAAGGTCGAGCCGGCCGTCCCGGTCCATAACATTGGCCTCAATCCCTTTCAGTATTCTTACCCCGAACAGCTCGGCGGGAATGACGACTTGGTTGCTGAAGTGATACGGGTGCGGGCCGCCCGGCATACCCGGCCCGTGGTCGGTAAGAGCAATCATCGCAAGTTTCCGGTCGGCAGCGGCGCGGGCAATTTCGAGCACCGTGCTGTAGGCGTGACCGCTGGCCACGGTATGAACATGCAGGTCGGCAACAAATTGCATGTTCCAGCCCCCTTTATTCCTGCTTATTATAATCGCTTATAACCGCGAAATCCACCAAGAACACAAAATTTGAACCACAGCGAGCGCGGCGCGGCAATCCCGTCGCGCTAAATATCCGCTTTCGCTGCGTCTTCCGCGGTTCACCAACTTCACTTATCATTTTCCCTCAATACATTACATTATATGGCAAAACGGGAAAAAAAGCAAAAACCCTTGTCCTCGGCGATAGTGTCAAGACATTGTAGGATTTTTTAGAAGACATACCATCACGGATGAGTTAACATAATATTAAGCATAGGCAAGCGAAAGCTCCCGCAAGACCTTATATAAGAAGTTTTTCGGCCCCTTTAATACAGGAATATTGTCATGTGTTTCACAGGTTGCTTTTGTTTTCTTTTGCCGTTCAACTTCTACAGTTTCTGCCGGGCTTGTTGTCATTATCTCAATTTTGTAATTTGTACGTTGTTGTCTTAGATATTCCTCGGCTACTGACTGACCATTTGCCTGACATACGCGTATGTATGCCATATGCTTGGCGCCTTCTCGGCTCCACCCCATCGG
>NZ_FNBU01000022.1 GCF_900102435.1 Sporolituus thermophilus DSM 23256
ATCGTGGCGGCCACCAATGTCGTTAGCGTCGAGTCCATTACCAAGGCGGTCCTTAACCGCGTTCCCCCCGGCACCGAGGATGTTAACAAACGCGCCCTCGAACTAGGTATGAGCTTGCTGCGCAAGGAGTAATCCTCCTGGCGCGGCAAGTATCATAAATCAAAAAAAGGAGGAATATAAAAACCATGCAAAAGGTGACTGTGACCACCGCCCAGCCACCGCAAGAATCGTTTGCCAAACGCTACGGCCTAATCATCGGACTTATTGCACTCCTCGCCATCATTCTGCTGCCGGCGCCCGCCGGTCTGCCGGTAGCAGGGCAGCGGATGCTCGGCATCCTCGTCTTCTCCGTTATTGTCTGGATGACCGACGCTATTTCTTATCCCGTGAGCGCCGCTGTCATCATGACCCTTATGGCCTTTCTGCTCGGTATTTCCCCGGATGTAGCCGATCCGAAAAAAGTAATTGGCACCAGTAAAGCCCTGACCATGGCTTTAGGCGGGTTTAGCAATACCGCTTTGGCGCTGGTCGGCGGCGCTCTCTTCCTGTCGGCTGCCATGACGCAAACCGGCCTTGACAAGCGGATTGCGCTTTTCGTCTTGTCGAAAGTCGGCGCCAAGACCAACCGCGTGCTCGCCGGCGTAATCTTTGTCGGTTTTATCCTCAGCTTTTTCGTGCCCAGCACCACGGCCCGCGTAGCATGTCTGGTGCCAATTGTCATGGGCATGATTAAAGCCTTTGGCGTTAACCAAAAAAGCGCTTTTGCCGGCGTTATGATGATTGCCACCGCCCAAGCCGACAGCCTCTGGAACGTGGGCATCAAAACCGCCGCGGCCCAAAACTTAATCGCCCTGGGCTTCATCGAAAAACAGCTTGGCGTATACATCACCTGGCTTGATTGGTTTATCGCCGCCGCGCCTTTTTCCGCCATCATGTCCGTTGTTCTCTATTATGTTCTGCTTAAACTAATGCCGCCCGAAATGGATGAAATCCCCGGCGGCAAAGAAGCAGTAGCCAAAGAGTTGGCGGCGCTTGGTCCCATGAAAACCGACGAGAAGAAACTGCTGGCTCTCTCGCTCATCCTCCTCTTTTTCTGGTCAACTGAAAAAATCGTTCATCCGTTCGATACTTCGACCACTACTATTGCTGCCATCACGCTCATGCTGCTGCCCGGCATCGGCGTCATGACCTGGAAAGACGCCCAGGCTAAAATTCCCTGGGGTACCTTAATCCTGTTCGGCGTCGGCATCAGCTTGGGTTCCGCCATTCTGTCCACCAAAGCGGCAGCCTGGCTCGCAAAAATTATCGTCAGCATGTTCGGCCTGGAAACCATGTCTAGTCTGGTCATCCTTGCCGTTTTAGCCGCCTTCCTGATCATCATTCACCTCGGCTTTGCCAGCGCCACCGCCCTAGCTGCCGCTATGATTCCCATCATTATTTCCATCCTCCAAGGTGTCAAAACGCCTGGCATTAATATCGTCGGTATGACGATGGTCCTCCAGTATGTCGTCAGCTTCGGCTTTATCTTGCCGGTAAACGCGCCGCAGAATATGATCGCTTACGGTACGGAAACGTTCGAAGTCCGGGACTTCATCCGCACCGGTATTCCGTTGACCATTATCGCCTATGCGCTTATTGTCCTGATGGGCGCCACCTACTGGAAATGGCTGGGAATTGTCAGCTAAATATTAGGCACATTAAACGGCCGGGAGCAGCCACTGCTGCGCCCGGCCTTGTTATTTCAGACCTATAATGCTTTTTAAAACTTTAGTCTTGGTCCGGCTTACCGGTACTTCGTCCTGCCGGCAGTCATCCATCCGCAAGAGATAAGAGCCATGAAACCAGGGAATTATTTCCCTTACCATGTCAAGGTTGACAATATACTGCCGGTGAACCCGCAAAAAATTGCTGCCGGCCAGGATATTTTCGATTTCCTGCAGGGTCAGCGCTGTCATATATTCATTGGTTTTGGTGCGGACGAACACATCTTTGTCTTTTACATAGGCCAGCGCGATTTCGCTTTTATCCAAGGGGATAATCTTACCGCCGGCGGTAACGCAAATCTTGCTAACCGCCGCCGGTCTATTATCCGCCTGGGGTATGCGTTCGATGAGACGGCGGACTTTGCCCATCAGCCGGGCGAGTTTATCTTCCATAATTGGTTTGGTTATGTAACCCACCGCGGGCGTATCAAACGCCTCAAGGGCATGTTCCTGAAAGGCCGTGACAAAAACAACTAAGGGCGCAGTGCGCAGCACGCTCAGGCGTTTGGCAAACTCGAGCCCGGACAGACCTGGCATTTTTATATCGGCAAACACGAGGTCGCAGCCTTGTTCGCCAATATAGTCCAGTGCCTCGACCGGATTGGTAAATTTGGCCGCCACGTCAATGTCTATATGCTGCTTTAACAGGTACTCAATCTCATCGCAGATGGGCTGCTCGTCATCGACAATTACCGTCTTAACCCGCATGCGCCAAATCCCTCCCTTCATACGGAAGAACGATTCGGGCGGTTGTCCCTTGCCCAAGCGTGCTCTCGATGGTCAGGCCATACTCTTTCCCGTAAATTCCCGTTAACCGTTTATGAACATTGCGGATACCAATGCCTTGTCCTTCCCCGGCCAAAATAAGCCGCAGCTTTTCCGCCGGCACCCCAACGCCATTGTCCCTTACATCAATGACAACGGTTCGGTCCTGTCGGTAAGCGGCAATAGTAAGAACACAATGGCTTAGTTTAGGAAACAGACCGTGCTGAACGGCGTTTTCCACCAGCGGCTGCAGCGTCAGCAGCGGGATAGGCACGTCAAGCACCTGCGGGTCGAGGTCGGTGATGACGGTCAGGCGGGAGCCGAACCGCGCCTTTACAATTTCCAAATAAGCCGCTATCCCTTCCATTTCTTCTTTCAAGGTGATAAAATCCTGCCGCTCGGCAAAGCTGTGGCGCAACATTGTCGCCAGGTGGCCGAGAAGGCTGCGCGCCGTGTCAGGGTTTGTCCGGCAGAAGGACATGATAATGTTAATGGTATTAAACAAAAAGTGCGGATTAATTTGGGCCTGGAGCGCCTTTAGTTCAGCCTTTTCCCGCATCTTCCGCTGGCAATCAACTTCGGCCAGTTCAATTTGCACGGACAAAAGGTGGGCGATACCCTCGGCGATGCGAATGTCGACTTCGGTAATGCCGTTTGGCACCGCCCGGTTGAGTTTGACCGTACCGATAACGGCGCCATTGACCACCAGCGGGGCAACGACGCTTGACTGCAGCGGACACCCGGCCACCGGACAGCCCTGTTCCTGGGCGGTGTGCACGATATGCAGCGTCCCGCTGATAATGGTCTGTTTGGTTGACTGGGTCATAATCGGCTCGCCTGGTTTGTGGTGGTCAGCCCCTTTGCCGACAAAGGCGAGCACCTGCTCCCGGTTGCTGATGGAGACGGCATCCATCCCGGTGAATGCAAAAATAATTTCCGCCGTTTTCTGCGCCGACTCCATGGTCAGGCCATGCCGTAAAAAGGGCAACGTCCGGCTGGCGATTTCCAGCGACAGCTGGGCCGCTTTCGCCCCATGCAGTTCTTGCTCGGTTTTGATGTCCTTCAAAATCAGCATAAAAACTACTGTACCCAACATAGTCACTACCGTGGTCGGCACCGCAATGGCCTTTTCCAGCGCCCATGCCGCTGCAAACGGTTTGGCCAAAAGCAGCACCATTCCCTTTTGCAGGCCTTCGGCAGCTAAGGCCAGCAGGGCAGCCTTTTTCCAGTTAATACCGTGCAGGCCGTATTTCTGCCGCGCCATACCGGCCATCAGTCCGCCCAGCAACGTGGCGGCGCCGCAGATTTCGGCCGTAAACCCGCCAATCAGATAACGATGCAGGCCGCTGATAAAGCCAATGCTAAGCCCCACCCACGGTCCGCCCATGATGCCGCCCATGATGGTGCCGACCAGGCGGGTATTGGCCAACGCGCCTTCGACCGGAACCCCGGTATAAGTGCCCAGAATGGACAAAACCGAAAAAATAATGGTCAGGGTCAGCCAGCAGCGTGGCGCCGTCGGCCGTTCGGCACAGCTGGCGATATAGCGGTTGCGGCCGATAAAATTGGCGGTCATGGCCAGCAGCGCCATGTCGCCCATCAGTTCCAAAATAAGTTCAAATTTCATCACACCACCATGACATTAAAAGTATCGTGCCCAAGCAAATGATCGCGCAAATTTCAATTCTAATCATTATTATTGTAACGCCGCCGCCGCACCAGTGACAAGGTGAACAGCCCATAAAATATATGCCAATAAAATCGCCGCCGCACTAAATCAATGCGCGACGGCTAAATTAACGCCATTAGAGGAAATATTGGACGCCGGCGGCAAAAATTCCCTGGTCCTTATCACCCGGCACATTGATGGCCACATAGCGGCCGATCCGCTCGGAATGAGCCATTTTGCCAAGCACCCGCCCGTCAGGGCTGGTAATGCCCTCAACCGCTTCCAGCGAACCGTTGGGATTGTAGCGGATATCACTACTGGGTTTGCCGTCTAAATCGACATACTGGGTGGCAATCTGCCCGTTAGCGATGAGTTCGTCCAGCACCGCCGGCGGCGCAACGAACCGGCCCTCGCCGTGCGAGACGGCTACGGTGTGAATATCTCCCAGCCTAGCGTTGTTAAACCACGGCGACAACGTGGATACCACTTTGGTTCGTACCATACATGAAACATGGCGGCCGATCGCATTAAAGGTAAGGGTTGGGCTGTCGGGCGTAATGTCGCGGATTTCGCCATAGGGCACCAGCCCCAGTTTAATCAGCGCCTGAAACCCGTTGCAAATGCCCAGCATCAGGCCGTCGCGCCGCTTCAGGAGGTCGTGGACCGCGTCTTTGACTTTGGGATTGCGCAGCAGCGTGGCGATGAACTTGCCCGAACCATCCGGCTCGTCACCAGCACTAAAACCGCCGGGCAGCATGACAATTTGCGCCCGACCGATGCGGCGGGCCAATTCGTCAATAGACTCCTCGATCTGGGCAGGCGTTAAATTGCGGACAACCATCATATCCACCAAGCCGCCGGCCTGAGTAAACGCCCGGGCCGAATCATACTCGCAGTTGGTACCGGGAAACACAGGGATTAAGACGCGCGGTTTGGCAACCCGGACGCTGCCTTTCCTGCTCCGCCGCTCGCAGGCAATCACCCGCGGCGTCGGCGGCTCGGCCGCCTTGGTGGGAAAGACCGTTTCCAGCGGCTGCTCCCAGGCGGTATAGGCCTCGGCCAAGGAAATTTCCGTTTGCCCCAGGCGGATGACCGGAGCGGCGGTGGTATGGCCGAGGATAACATAATCTACGTCCTCCAGCTTGCTTAGATCAGCCTTGCCGTCCAGCTCGAGGACAAAGGAGCCGTAGTCGGCGCTAAACCACGCTTCCGGCGCCAGCTGGGCCGCGGCAACAAAGCCAATGCGGTTGCCGAAAGCCATTTTGCTCAGCGCCGCCGCCAAACCGCCGTAGCGCACCGCAGTGGCCGCCCGGACAAGGCCGGCACGAATAAGTTCCGTTACCTTGGCAAAATTGCGGCTCAAAATTTCAAACCGGGGCAGTTCCTGATCATCACGCGGCGCCGGAATCAAGACGACTAAATTCCCCGCTTCCTTAAATTCGGGGGAAACAATGCGGCCGGCGTCGGTCACATTGACGGCAAACGCGACGAGCGTAGGCGGCACATTAAGGTCCATAAAAGTACCGGACATGCTGTCTTTGCCGCCAATCGCCGGGATGCCCAGCTGTTTTTGGGCGTAGAAAGCGCCGAGCAGGGCGCTGAACGGCTTGCCCCACTTGTGAGGATCCTTGCCCAACTTCTCAAAATATTCTTGGAGGGTCAGCCGGATCGTCCGGTAGTCGCCGCCCATGGCCACACTTTTGGCCACCGCCTCGACAACGGCGTAGACGGCGCCATGAAACGGGCTCCAAGTAGCCAGCTGCGGCTGAAAGCCAAAAGTCATCAGCGTGGCGGTCGTCGTCTCGCCGTCAAGAACGGGCAGCTTGGCCGCCATGCCTTCGGCCGGCGTAGCCTGGTACTTACCGCCAAAAGGCATCAGCACCGTCCCGGCGCCGATAGTGCTGTCAAAGCGCTCGACCAGTCCCTTTTGACTGCAGATATTGAGGTCTTGGAGGTTAGTCAGCCAGGCTGCCCTGAGATCGGGCAGCGCCGGTCGGACGCCAGCCGGCAGCCTCTCAAACCAGTTTGCTTCGGCCGGCGGAGCGGTGGCAACGACGCGGGTATGCTGTTTTACCCCGTTGGTATTAAGGAAGTCGCGACTGAGGTCGACAATCGCCTGGCCGCGCCAAAACATTCTTAGGCGCCGCTCGGCCGTTACTTCGGCCACGACCGTGGCCTCAAGGTTCTCCGCCGCAGCATAGCGAATGAAAATGTCAGCGTGGTCGCCAGCCACGACAACGGCCATCCGCTCCTGCGACTCGGAAATGGCCAGTTCGGTGCCGTCCAGACCCTCGTATTTTTTGGGAATGGCGTCAAGATTGACCCGCACGCCGTCGGTAAGTTCGCCGATGGCGACCGCAACGCCGCCGGCTCCGAAATCGTTGCACTTTTTAATCAGCCGGCTTACGGCGGGATTACGGAACAAACGCTGAATCTTCCGTTCGGTTGGCGGATTGCCTTTTTGCACCTCGGCGCCGCACGTCGCCAGTGATTCTAAGTTGTGCTCCTTGGACGAGCCGGTAGCGCCGCCGCAGCCGTCCCGCCCTGTCCGGCCACCGACCAGCAGCACGACATCGCCGGGCTGGGGCCGCTGCCGCACGACGTTCTGGCGCGGTGCGGCAGCGATGACCGCGCCAATTTCCATCCGCTTGGCGATATACCCCTCGTCATAAAGCTCGGCCACCTGGCCGGTGGCCAAACCTACCTGGTTGCCATAGGAACTGTACCCCGCCGCTGCACCAATGGTAATTTTCCGCTGCGGTAGTTTACCAGGCAGCGTACTTTCAATCTTCGCGCGCGGGTCGCCGCTGCCGGTGACGCGCATTGCCTGATAGACATAAGCCCGCCCGGACAGCGGATCGCGGATAGCGCCGCCCAGACAGGTTGCCGCGCCACCAAACGGTTCGATTTCGGTAGGATGATTATGGGTCTCGTTTTTGAACATGACCAGCCATTCTTCCGTCCGGCCGTCTACGTCGGCGTTAACAACAATACTGCAGGCGTTGATCTCGTCCGACTCATCAAGGTCAGCCAGCAGTCCCCGTTTTTTCAGTTCCTTCATCCCGATTGTGGCAATGTCCATGAGGGACATATCTTTTGCCGCCTCGCCGTAAACATAGGCCCGGGACTGGCGGTAAGCAGCAAAAGCGTCGGCAATCGGCCGGCTGTAGCGCCCCTCTTCAATCACCACGTCTTCGATTTTGGTCAGAAAGGTGGTATGCCGGCAATGATCAGACCAGTAAGTGTCAATAACGCGAATTTCCGTTATCGTTGGGTCGCGCCGCTCTTCATCCCGGAAATAGGCCTGGCAGAAAGACAGATCCTCAAGACTCATCGCCAGCCCGAGTTCGGTGTGAAGCGCCGCCAGTTCCGCCCCGGCCATAGTAGTAAACCCGGCCAGAACGGCTACGTTGGCCGGCGGCGGCGCACTCGTCTCCAAACAATCCGGTTTGGTCAGCGCCGCCTCGCGGCACTCGATGGGATTGATGCAGTATCGCTTGATGCGGTCAAAGTCATCGTCCGCCAGTTCCCCCTGCAGGATGATAACTTTGGCCGAAAGCACCGTCGGCCGCTCCCGCTGAGTCAGAATTTGCAGGCACTGCGCTGCCGAATCAGCCCGCTGGTCGTATTGGCCAGGGAGATATTCAATGGCAAAGACACGGTCGCCCGCGGCCAGCGGCAATTCTTCATCATAGACTTCGTCCACCGTCGGTTCCGCAAAAATTGTGGTACGTGCCTGGATATATTCCGCCTCGCTTACCCCGGCCATATCATAGCGGTTGACAATCCGCACGCCGGTCAGGCCGTTAATCCCCAGGTTCACTTTAAGATCGGTGTATAAATTTTGCGCTTCGACCGCAAAGCCCGCCTTCTTCTCTACATAAATTCTGCGCACAGGTTGTGCCAATTGTGCCGCCCCCTTTAATACAAAAAACAATTTACATATAGATTATAACACGCTATTATTAATTATAATAATTAATATAAATAATATCATTTATAAAGGATGTTAATTAATGAACATCAATTTCGAACTCTACAAAGTCTTTTACTATGTGGCCAAGCATCTTAGCTTTTCCGAGGCGGCCAGCGATCTGTACATTTCCCAGTCGGCCGTCAGCCAGGCCGTGAAACAGTTGGAGAATAGCCTGGGCTGCCGTCTTTTCGTCCGCACGACCAAACAAGTATCTCTCACGCAGGAGGGCGAGCGGTTATTTTCCCATATCGAGCAAGCCTTTCATATCATTAAGACCGGGGAACGCGCCGTCCGGCAAATCCGCTCCCTGCAGGAAGGCGAAATCAAAATCGGCGCCAGCGATACCATCTGTAAATATTATTTCCTGCCGTACTTTCGGCAATTTATTCAGAGCTATCCTCATATCAAGCTCAAAATCACAAACCGTCCTTCTCCCGTCTGCCTGGAGCTGTTGAAAAAAGGCGCCGTCGATTTAGCGGCCGTCAATCTGCCCGCCAGTCTGGCGGAGGATTTTACCGTCCACCGCCGTACCACCATCCGGGATGTGTTTATCGCCGGTCCGGCGTTTGCCCAGTTGCGCGGCCAGACGTTATCCCTCGCCGATCTAGCCCGCTACCCGGTTCTCATGCTGGAAAAAAACACGGTAACGCGGCATTTTTTTGACGCCCTGCTTGAGGCCAGCGGCGTATCCATCATCCCCGAAGTGGAGCTGGGGAGCGTTGACCTGTTGATTGAGTTGACCAAAATCGGCTTGGGACTTTCGTTTGTGGCTGAGGATTACGCCGCAACCGAAGTGGAACGGGGCGAAATTTTTGTCCTTGATGTGGCGGCCCCCATCCCCTACCGCTACTGGGGAGTGGTATCCAACCGAAATATCCCGCTGCCGCTGGCGGCCCAAAAATTCCTTGAGATGTTGGTAGAAACTAAAAGTCAATCTGCTCCACGAACGCGAAATAGCCCCCAATAAAGGGGGCTATTTCGCGTGTAAGCAGCTTACTCCAGGGAAAAACCAATGTGCGTCTGCCGCCAGCCAAGGCGTCGGTAAAACTCGTGCGCCTCGGTCCGGACCAGGTTACTGGAGAGAACGATTTTGTAACAGTTGGCCGCTTTGGCCAGGCGGCTGGCCTCGGCCATAAGCGCCGTACCAATGCCTTGCCCGCGATGAGCCGCCGCCACGACCACATTGGTCAATGCCGCCCAGGGCTGCCCTCCGTGGCCGAGGTTGGGGATAACAATGCAGGTCAAGGTGCCCACAATCTCACCGTCGCGCTCAGCCACCAGGATGTGCTGCCGCTTGTCCTGCCACGCCTCCCGCCAGGCTTCGCCGCTGTCGTCTTTTTGGTCATAGGCTTTCGCCAGCTCGCCATACAAGGCGAAAATTGCCGGTAGGTCCCCCTCCGCGGCCGGCCGGATAATTAATCTGTTCTCCATTCTGACTCTCCCCTCCGCCCCTTACCAGGGTAAATTCGCTATAGCCAGGATGACCATCGCCACCCCTACCGCCAATTTCAAGAGTGTGCCGGTGAGCTGTCCCAGCATAACCTGCCGGGCGACCCGTCCGGCCTGCAGGGCATCTTTTGTCCGGCCATACTCAACCAGGTAGCTGGCCCCGTAAGCGCCCGCCATGGCGCCAAAGAGCGATCCTACGACCGGCAGCAGGACAGTGCCGGCAATCCCGCCGGCAAAAGCGCCCGCCAAGGCGGCTGCCGTCGCTGCTCTCGATGCTTTCGCTTTTCTGGCGCCAATCGCGCCGGCGGTAAACTCGGCCACTTCGCCGGCCAGAGCCAAACCGAACAGCAAGAGCAGCAGTTTGGCGTGGAAATGCTGAAAGCCTTCCCAATACCCGTAAATTAGCACTAAGCCCATGACCAGCCAGTTACCGGGCAGGCCGACGAGCGTCAGCCCCAAGCCGGCCAGTAGCAGGACGGCAAGACCCAGACTGGCAAGTACCGCGCTCCAATCCACTCACTTTCACCTGCCGTAATCCTTTTTCATAGTTTTCGCCCCTGGCGGCGTTTTTACCTGCAAATTTAAGGACAAGCGAAAAGCCAGGGCCAAATCACTCCCTGGCTTTTGTTAATGCCCGTCGGGCGATATCCCGGCGGTAATGCATATTGGCAAAATTAATATTGCTTATCGCTTGGTACGCTTTGTCCACGGCGGCGGCAATGGTATCGGCGCAGGCCGTGACCCCGAGCACCC
Source organism: Sporolituus thermophilus DSM 23256 (assembly GCF_900102435.1). Classification (NCBI taxonomy): domain Bacteria; kingdom Bacillati; phylum Bacillota; class Negativicutes; order Selenomonadales; family Sporomusaceae; genus Thermosinus; species Thermosinus thermophilus. The sequence goes on from NZ_FNBU01000022.1 coordinate 10,376, forward strand.
GCCCGCCGCCGGTCACCAGTTCGCCGCCGCTAACGGCGGTTCCGGCGTGAAAGACCAGTGCGCCTGCCGCTTCGGCGGCGGCAAGGCCGCTGATAACGTCGCCCTTGCGGTATGGTCCCGGATAGCCGCCGGCGGCCGCAACAATGCAGACCGCCGCACCGTCCGCCCAGGTGACGTCTATTTCGTGCAGCCGTCCGTCCACACAGGCTTCCATAACCGTAACAAGGTCGCTCTGCAAAAGGGGCAATACGGCCTGTGTTTCCGGATCGCCGAAACGGGCGTTAAATTCTACAACTTTCGGCCCCGCAGCGGTGATCATCAGCCCGGCATAGAGACAGCCCTGGTACAGACAGCCTTCCTGCCGCAGTGCGTCCACTACCGGCTGCAGGATTTCCCGCACTACCCGGTCACGCACCGCCGCCGTCACCACCGGCGCCGGCGCGTAGGCGCCCATCCCGCCCGTATTAGGGCCCTGGTCGCCGTCATAGGCGCGCTTGTGGTCCTGGGCGGCCACCATCGGAACGACGGTACAACCGTCAGTAAAGGCCAAAACTGAAGCTTCCTCGCCTTCCATATATTCTTCGATAACTACCCGGCTGCCGGCGGTGCCGAAAGCCTGGTCGCACATAATGGTCCGCACGGCGGCAAGGGCCTCATCCACCGTTTGGGCCACTACCACGCCTTTGCCGGCGGCCAAGCCGTCAGCTTTGACGACAACCGGCGCCCCCCACCGTTGGATGCAGTCCATGGCAGCGGCTGCGTCCTCAAATACGGCGAACTTCGCGGTCGGAATGTTGTATTTTTGCATTAGCGCTTTGGCAAATGCCTTCGAACCTTCCAACCGGGCCGCCGCCTGCTTAGGACCAAATACTTTAAGACCATGGGCGGCAAAGTCGTCGGCCAGGCCCTGTACCAGCGGCAGCTCAGGGCCAACAACCGTCAGATCGATCTGCCGCTCAAGGGCAAACCGGCGAAGGGCCGTGATATCGCTTACATCAATAGGCACGCACTCGGCGAGAGCGGCGATACCGGGATTGCCCGGCGCGCAGTAGATTTGTGTAACGCGCGGACTGGCCGCCAGTTTCCAGACCAGGGCATGCTCACGGCCGCCGCTGCCAATTACCAATACACGCACTAGCGCCACCTCCTAGTGTTTAAAATGGCGCACACCGGTAAAGACCAGTGCGATGCCATATTCATCGGCCGCCTGGATGGACTCCTCGTCCCGCACCGAGCCGCCGGGCTGGATGATGGCGCGGATTCCGGCCCGGGCGGCAGCATCTACGGTGTCGCGGAAGGGGAAAAAGGCGTCAGAGGCCAGTACCGCCCCCTGTGCTTTTTCTCCGGCCTGGGTCAGGGCAATTTGGGCCGCGCCCACCCGGTTCATCTGCCCGGCTCCGACGCCAAGGGCCTGACCGCCCTTAGCCACGACGATAGCGTTCGACTTTACATGCTTTACCACTTTCCAGGCAAAAAGCAAATCCTCCCATTCGGCGTCGCCAGGCGCCCGGCGGGAAACGACCCGCATGTCGTTCCGTCCGGCGTCCGCTCTGTCCGCCTCCTGCACCAGAATGCCGCCTGATACCTTTTTGATATCCCATTCCGCAGCCGCGCCGGAAACTGGTTGGGCCGGCGCAGCCAAAAGCAAGCGAAGATTTTTCTTTTGCCGCAAGAGACCAAGGGCCTCTTCACTGTAGCCGGGCGCAACAACCGCCTCGGTAAAGACGGCGCTTATCTGCGCGGCGGTCGCCTTATCTACCTCACGGTTGAATCCGACAATGCCGCCGAACGCCGATACCGGGTCGGCCGCATACGCTTTGGCATAGGCTTCGGCAAGGGTAGCGGCGATGGCCGTGCCACAGGGATTGGTATGCTTGATAATGACCGCTGCCGGTTGGGCAAATTCGTTGGCTAAGGCGTAAGCGGCCTCGAGGTCAACGATATTATTAAAGGAAAGTTCTTTGCCGTGAAGCTGCCGGGCCGTGGCTATACCCGCGCCGGTAAAGTGCTTGACCCGGTAAAAGGCGGCCTGCTGATGCGGGTTTTCCCCATACCGCAGGTCCTGCACTTTTTCAAACACGAGGTGCAGATTTCCGGGAAACGGCCCCGCCCCGAGCTGTCCGTCAAGATAGGCGGCAATACAGGCGTCATATTCGGCAGTGTGGTAATAGGCTTCACGGGCCAAGGCCATACGGTATTCAACCGTGAGGTCGCCGTCCGCCGCCAGGCGCTCGCTGATTTCCCCGTAGCGGTCAGGGTTAACCACGACGGCCACATGGCGAAAATTTTTCGCGGCCGCCCGTACCATGGCCGGCCCGCCGATGTCAATGTTTTCCACCGCTTCGGCCAGGGTCACGCCGGGCTTGGCCACCGTCTGGCGGAAGGGATACAGATTGACGACAACCATATCGATGGCCGGGATATTGTGCGCCGCCAAGGCCGCCACATGCTCGGGATTGTCCCGCACGGCCAGGATACCGCCGTGGATGCGGGGATGCAGTGTCTTTACCCGGCCGTCCATCATCTCGGGAAAGCCGGTAACGTCACCGACATAAACCGCCGGCAGGCCGGCATCGCGTAAAACTTGTAAGGTGCCGCCGGTGGAAATGAGCTCAACTCCTAAACGGCAGAGAGCCTGGGCAAATTCAACCAGTCCCCGTTTATCGGAAACACTGATAAGCGCGCGTTTTATTTTCACGTTACTCCTCTCCTTCCCGGATTCGCACCCGCCGCCCTTCCACGACCAATCTTCTCTGGCAGTATAAGGAAATCGCCCGTGGATAGAGGACATGTTCAACTGCCAAAATACGCTCGGCGAGTGTTGCCGGTGTATCGTCATCCCGCACCGGCACGGCCTCCTGGAGAATAATCGGGCCGCTGTCCATCCCTTCGTCGACAAAATGAACCGTGCAGCCCGACACCTTGACGCCGTAGCGTAGTGCCTGCCCCTGGGCGTCAAGCCCCGGGAAGGCCGGCAGCAGTGACGGGTGAATATTCATAATCCGGCCGGGAAAACGGCTGATAAAGTATGGACTGAGCAGGCGCATGAAGCCGGCCAGTACGACAAGCTCCACACCATAGGCTATCAGTTCGTCAGCCACCGCTTCTTCAAACGCTTCCCGGCTGGTAAAACGGGCCCGTTCGATACAGCGCGCCGGCACGCCGTATTCAGCCGCGCGCGCCAGCACCGGCGCCGCCGGATTATCGCTGATAATAATGCCCACCGTGGCGTCCGCCTCGCCGCGCCTGATGGCGTCCATAATGGCCTGGGCATTGGACCCCCGGCCGGAGGCCAGTATGCCCAGCGTTACCTTACTCACCAAAAACGCCTCCTTTAAGGACCACTTCGCCATTTCCGGCCACGACCCGGCCAATAACGTAACAGGCTTCGCCGCGCGCCGCCAGGTCGTCCCGGACGGCGTCCGCTTCATGGGCCGGCACGATGAGAATGAGGCCGATGCCCATATTGAAGGTGCGGTACATCTCGGGCCACGCTACCTGCCCCCAAGCCTGAAGGCAAGCAAAGATAGGCGGCATGGGCCAGGCGCCGGCGTCAATTTCCACGGCGCAGCCGGCGGGCAGCACGCGCGGGATGTTATCATAAAAACCGCCGCCGGTTATATGGACCATGCCCCGGATATCAAACCGCTCAAGGAGGGGTAAGCAGACGCGCGGGTACAGCCGCGTGGGCGTGAGCAGTTCTTCGCCCAGCGTCCGCCCGAGTTCGGGAATGTAGACGTCCGGCGCGAAGCCCTTAACATCAAAACAAATTTTACGCGCCAGCGAATAACCGTTGGAATGGAGGCCGCTGGAAGGAAGGCCGATAAGGACATCGCCCGGCCGGATCTTTTCGCCGGTGATGAGCCGCTCTCGTTCCGCCACCCCGACGGCAAAACCGGCAATATCATATTCACCGTCGGGATAAAAGCCGGCCATTTCCGCCGTTTCCCCGCCGATGAGGGCGCACCCGGACTCGCGGCAAGCCTTGGCGATACCGGCGACGATAGCCGCCACTTTGGCCGGCTCTAATTTGCCGACGGCAAGATAATCCAGGAAAAAGAGCGGTTCGGCCCCCTGGACCAAGATGTCATTAACACACATAGCAACGGCATCCTGGCCAATGGTATCGTGTTTATCAAGCAAAAAGGCGATTTTCAATTTCGTGCCCACCCCGTCGGTGCCGGATACCAGCACCGGCTGGCGATATTTGCCGGTGTTTAAGGCGAACAGACCGCCAAAACCGCCGATGTCGCCGACCACCTCGGGACGATAGGTGGAACGCACATGGTCTTTAATCAAGGCTACCGCCGCGTTGCCGGCGTCGATGTCTACACCTGCATCACGATAAGTAAGCCCGGTCTCTTTATTCAAAGACATATTTATTCCCTCCTGCGGCAGTGCAGGCCGGCATACCGGCCGGATAATCGCAGTTGAAGCAAGCGTAACACATGGCGTCGCTAGCCACATTCGTAATAGACTGTTTCAAGCCGTCGAGTGACAGGTAATGCAGCGAGTCGGCGCCAATGAACTGGCGGATTTCCTCTACTTGCTTGGTAGCGGCGATAAGTTCTTTGCGCACGGCTGTATCGATACCATAATAGCAGGGGAAGCCGATCGGCGGCGAGCTGACGCACATGTGCACCGCCACGGCGCCGGCCTCTTTCAGCATGCGCACAATTTTGCCGCTTGTCGTCCCCCGGACGATGGAATCGTCAACCATGATAATCGACTTGCCCTGCACGGTGTGGCGGACAGCATTAAGCTTCATCCGTACGCCAAGGTCACGTTTTTTTTGCTCCGGCTGGATAAAAGTACGGCCGATATAACGGTTCTTGATCAGACCTTCGGCATAGGGGATACCGGTTTCGCGGCTGAAACCCAAGGCAGCGGTGGTACCCGAGTCTGGTACCGAAATAACGATATCTGCCGCAAGCCCGCTTTCCCTGGCTAACTGCTGCCCCATGCGGAAACGGGCTTCGTAAACACTTTGTCCGTCAATAATACTGTCCGGACGGGCAAAATAAATATACTCAAAAACGCACAAAGCTTTCCGGTCTTTCTGCCCAAACCGCTCGGATTTAAGCCCTGCGTCGCTAATGACCACCATCTCGCCGGGCTCGATGTCCCGCACCAGCTCAGCGCCCACGATGTCAAGCGCGCACGACTCGGAAGCGATAACCCAGCCGCCGCCCAACCGGCCGAGGCACAGCGGCCGGAAGCCATGGGGGTCACGCACGCCAATTAATTTATCTTCGGTCATGATAACCAGACAGTAGGCCCCCTTGATGCGGGTCAGGCTTTCTTTAATTTTGTCTTCAATCGTACCTTGCGACGAACGGGCAATGAGGTTTACGATAACTTCGCTGTCCACCGAAGTTTGAAAGACGCTGCCCTGTTTTTCCAGCGCCTGCCGGAGCTCGTGGGCGTTAGTCAGGTTACCGTTGTGCGCCAGGCTGATATGTCCGCCGGAATAGGTTACCAACAGCGGTTGAGTATTGGCAGGCAGGCTGGAGCCGGTAGTTGAATAACGGACATGGCCAATGGCTATATGGCCGCGCAGCGCAGGCAGACCTTGGCGAAATACCTCGCCTACCAGTCCCATGCCGCGCTGAACCTCCATTTCGCTGCCGTCGGTAACAGCGATGCCGGCGCTTTCCTGCCCCCGGTGCTGCAAGGCGTACAGACCCCAATAGGTATTGAGCGCCACGTCGTCATGGCGGGAGAAGATGCCGAAAACGCCGCATTCCTCCCGCAGCTTATCAGCCCGAAAATCGTAGTACACAGTTAATCTCCTTTCCGCAGCCTAGTCGGCAAAGACCTCCCCGGTCAGGCGGTACAGCACTTCCTTGTAGGCCTCTTCCACATTGCCCAGATCACGGCGGAAACGGTCCTTATCCAGTTTCTCCCCGGTACGGCTGTCCCAGAAGCGGCACGTATCAGGCGAAATTTCGTCGCCCAGCAGTAGTTCGCCCTTATGCAGGCCAAACTCCAATTTGAAGTCGATTAGTTCCAGGTTCTTTTCTTTCAGATAGGCGCCGAGAATGCCGTTAATCCTGAGCGCTGTCTCAGCCATAACTTTTACTTGTTCCTCGGTTGCCAAGCCGAGGGCCTTAATGTGATAGTCGTTAATAAGCGGATCGCCCAGCTCGTCGTTTTTGTAGTAGAACTCAAGTACCGTAGACGGCAGTTTCTTTCCTTCTTCCCAGCCAATCCGCTTGGCGAGCGATCCAGCCGCTATATTGCGGACGACAACTTCGACCGGTAGGATCTTCAAGGTTTTAACCAACATTTCACGGTCGCTGATAGTGCGGATATAATGATGTTTAATACCATGCCTGCCTAGTAGTTCAAAGAAAAAGGCGGAAATTTTATTGTTGAGCACACCTTTGTTCAAGATCGTACCGCGTTTAATGCCGTTAAAAGCCGTAGCGTCATCTTTGTAGTACACCAATAGTTCATCGGCATTGTCGGTCGCATAGATTTTTTTGGCTTTCCCTTCATAAAGCGGCTGTTTTTCCATAAAACATTCCCCCTTCATCGCTAATTGGCTTGCAGTTTTTCCTGGGCCCGGGCAGCCCTTTGTTCCACTTCGGCAGCCAGTTTTTGGCGGTAATCGGCCAGTTTGGCGGCAAGAGCGGCATTACCGGTAGCAATGATTTGCGCAGCGAAGATGGCAGCGTTTTTGGCGCCGTTAATGGCCATGGTGGCTACGGGGATGCCGGAAGGCATTTGGACAATGCTTAGCAGCGCATCGAGCCCGCCAAGGGACGTGCTGTTAACCGGCACGCCAATAACCGGCAGGGTAGTGAAACTGGCGACGACGCCGGGAAGATGGGCGGCGGCGCCGGCTGCGGCAATTATCACCTTAACGCCGCGTTTTTCGGCCGTAGCGGCGAATTCGTGAACTTTATGGGGCGTACGGTGAGCCGAAGCGATCACCACTTCGGTTTCGATGCCAAATTCTTGCAATGTTTCCAGCGCCGGCTTGAGAACCGGCAAATCGGAATCGCTTCCCATTATGACGGCTGCCTTCACTTTCCAACACTCCTTTGCGGTATTTAAAACCCAGATACTAAGGTTTTTTCTTAGTATCTGGGTTAAGTTCAGCAAATAATCTTATTCAGCAAGAAAGATAAACCGGAGAACGACAAGCACGGCCAGAATATAAACGATCCAGTGAACTTCCCGGCCCCGCCCGCTTACCAGCTTGAGAAGCGGATAGAGTACCAAGCCGGCCGAAATGCCGTTGGCAATGCTGTAGGTAAAAGGCATCAGGACGATAGTGGCAAAAGCGGGCATACTTTCGGTGAAATCGCTGAAATCGATGTGACGAACCGACTCAAGCATGAGCGCGCCGACAATGATGAGGGCAGGGGCGGTAGCCGCGTCGGGAATAAGACCGGCCAGCGGCGTAAAGAACAGGGCAAGTAAGAAGAGAATACCGCAGACAATCGCCGTCAAGCCGCTGCGGCCGCCGGCGCCGATACCGGCCGCGCTCTCTATATAAGCGGTAATAGTGCTGGTGCCAAGCAGCGCACCCAGGCTTACGCCGGTAGCATCGACCATCATGGCTTTGCCGATGCCGGGAAACTTGCCGTCCTTGTCTACCAGACCGGCCTTGTTAGCGGCGCCCACCAAGGTGCCCATGGTGTCAAACAACTCAACAAAGGTAAAGGTAAAGATGATGGTCAAAAGGCCCATATGGATGGCGCCCCAAATGTCAAGGGCAAAGAAAGCGTTGCGGCTGAAATCAGGTACGGCAATGGGGCTGAAACCGGCCGGAATCTTTACGATGCCCATAACAATACCGATAATTGTTGTGGTAAGAATGCCGATGAGCATTGCGCCGCGCACATTGCGCGCCATCAGCACAGCAATCAGGATAAGCCCGAAAACGGCAAGGAGAACGTGGGGATCGGCCAGCTTGCCGAGCTCAATAATCGTCTCAAAGTGCATGGGCGTGCCATTGCCTTTGGCGGCGATGATTTTTTCCAGCGTCGGCGGAATAAGGGAGAGACGAATGCTCATGATGCCGGACAGTTTCAGGCCAATAATCGTAATGAACAAACCGATACCGACGGTAATCGCATGTTTAAGCGATGTTGGCATGCCTTCTACCAAAAGCTGGCGGATATTGGTGACAGTGAGCAAAATAAAGATAAGACCGGAAATAAATACTGCTCCCAGCGCCACCTGCCAGGAAACGCCCATGCCAATAACAACGGTAAAAGCGTAAAACGCGTTGAGGCCCATGCCAGGCGCTAAGGCAATGGGATAGTTGACAAAGAGTCCCATCATAATCGTCACCAAACCGGCGCCAAGGGCCGTTGCCAGCAGGACGGCGTTTTTATCCATGCCGGCCGCCCCCAGAATGCTAGGATTGACGAACAAAATGTAGGCCATGGTCATGAAGGTGGTAATGCCGGCCATGACTTCTGTTTTAACGTCCGTTTTCCGCGCACTCAGCTCAAACAACTTCTCAAACATTTTTCTTTTTCCTCCCAAGTCGCATTTGTCTTTTGAGTAAAGCCCTCCCATTTACCGCCGCCACCGAACCTGGCCATCACCCCGGCGAAAACAAAAAAAGCGGGCAGGGGAAAATTTCCATCTCGTAAAGAGCGAAACTTCCCCGCCCGGGTTTTTATCCCATCGGTGTGGCGTTACTGGGTAACACCTGTACCACTCGGTCGCAGCCATAGCCGAAAGTAAGCTCCGGCCATGCGGAACCCTAGGTACACTTTCACTCGTAGTCGGGCAATTTACGGTTGCCCGGTAGAGACTCTTGAGCCATATTCTCAAAATTATACGAGTAGGAGCAATATATGTTGTCTACGTTTCTTATTGTACCAGCGGCAGCCAATACTGTCAACAAAAAAGTGAACTATTTTGTTTCAGCGAGGGAAAATGTTCGGATTCACCTGTTCTTACTCCCATTCGATGGTGGACGGTGGCTTAGACGTAATATCATAGACAACGCGGTTGACGCCTTTCACCTCGTTGACAATGCGGCGGGAAATAATATCCAATACTTCATAGGGCAGACGCACCCAGTCGGCCGTCATGCCATCCTCGCTGGACACGACGCGAAGACCAACCGTATACGCGTAGGTGCGCTCATCGCCCATGACGCCGACGCTCTTCATGGCCGGCAGGACGGCAAACGACTGCCATACCTTGCGGTAAAGGCCGGCAATCTTGATTTCCTGATGGACAATGGCGTCAGCTTCCCGCAAAATCTCAAGCCGTTCCTCTGTGACTTCGCCGATAATCCGGATAGCAAGACCAGGACCAGGAAATGGCTGCCGCCAGACGATATCCTCCGGCAAGTTCAGTTCCCGGGCCAAGACGCGAACCTCGTCCTTGAAGAGGTCCCGCAATGGCTCGACCAATTTGAACTGCATATCTTCGGGCAGACCGCCCACGTTGTGGTGGCTCTTGATGACCGCCGCCGTGGCTGTTCCGCTCTCAATGACATCGGGATAAAGCGTGCCCTGCACCAAAAACTCAATATCGCCCAGCTTACGCGCTTCGTCTTCAAACACGCGAATAAATTCTTCCCCAATGATTTTGCGCTTTTGTTCCGGGTCGGTGACGCCGCGCAGGCGGTTTAAGAAACGCTCGCTGGCATCCACATAGACTAAGTTGATATGAAAACCGTCGCGGAAGGTTTTAACTACCTGCTCGGCCTCCCCCTTGCGCAGCAAACCGTGGTTGACAAAGACGCAGGTTAACTGGTCGCCTACGGCTTTATGGACCAGCACGGCGGCTACCGATGAATCGACACCTCCGCTCAGGGCGCACAGCACCCGCTTATCGCCTACCTGCCGGCGAATAGCTTTCACCGCCTGGTCGACAAAGGAACCCATGTTCCAGTCGCCGCGGCAGCCGCAGATATCAAACAGGAAATTGCGCAGCATCTTCAGGCCTTCAGGCGTATGGACCACTTCCGGGTGGAACTGGACGCCATAGATGCGCCTTACCGGATCGGCCATGGCTGCCACCGGCGTACTGTTAGTATGAGCGGTCACGGCAAACCCGGCGGGCGGAGTAGCGATATAGTCGCTGTGGCTCATCCACACCTGCGTTTCACGGTCAATTTGGGCAAAAAGACCGCTGTTGTCGTCAATATATAGACGAGTATTGCCATATTCGCGGGATGTGGCATGGGCGACCTCGCCCCCCAGCAAATGGGCGGTCAATTGCATGCCATAGCAGATGCCCAAAACGGGAATCCCCATGGTAAAGATATGGGGATCGCATTTTGGCGCCCCTTCACTGTACACGCTGGAGGGACCACCGGAAAAGACGATACCCCGCGGCTGCCGCTGGCGAATCTCCATTACCGGGGTATTAAAGGGAACAATCTCGCAGTATACGCCGCACTCCCGGATGCGGCGGGCGATAAGCTGGCTGTATTGTCCGCCAAAGTCCATCACCAGGACCTGTTCTTTTCCATTAAACTCCATTATTAGACATTCCTCCTTTTAAGACCAAACTATATCATATTATCGGCCGGACTGTAAACACCTTTCAGCAGCGTCTCTTTTCTGAGGTCCCGGCACTGACAGACGCCGGCAGGCGCTAAACGGCGGATAGCGTCCAGCAAAATACGGCTGATAAGGGGCGCATCATTATAAAAAATAGCTTTTAACTCTTGATGGGACCAGTCTTTGACCACACCCTCGCCATAATTGACCACGAAATAGAGACCGGCATAACAGGCGCCAATTTCCCGGGCCAGATAAACTTCCGGGCACAGGCTTTGACCGACAATGTCGGCGTGGCCGCGCAGCATTCTGATTTCCGCCGGACTTTCGAAGTGGCGCCCTTCGGTGACGGCATAGACGCCCCGGGTAAAAATGCGGCCCCCGTAGCGCGCGCGGGCGGCGGCGGCAAGGGCGCTACGAATTTCCGGGCATAAGGCGTCGCGCATCACCAGTAGATATTTTCCCTCTAAGCCCACGTCCTTACGCAAGGAAAGATCGATGTAATCATCGGGGATAACCACGTCACGGGGGTCGAGCAGGTAATTGACCGACCCCACGCCCCCTTCGGCGATAATCCGTTTGACGCCCGCTTCCCGCAGCACCCAAAAAACCTGCCGGGAAGCGTCGGCACGGCTTGTGCCGCTGCGCCAGCCGTGCATTTTGCAGGTCAGCACCTGCCTGTCATCAAGACTGAACAGACGAAAGGGCGGACTCATGCCATAGGGCGTATCAAAAAACAAATCATCGGCTAAAATTTTAACCCCTGGATCGCCAGCCCCCAGGGGAAAATCACTGGCCAGCGTGCCTGAACCGCCAATAACGGCAAAATCGGTTTTAAGCAGGTTCATGTTCGCTCCCCTCGCCTCCCTATGAGTCGAATACGCGCAAAATGTTGTACGCCGTATCGCGCTGGGCCGGTCTGTACCCGGCCGCCCGGATGAGGGCAATCATTTTTTCGCGGGACATTTCGTACGACGTCCCTGCCGCCTTGACCACGTTTTCTTCCAGCATAATACTGCCCAAATCATTAGCGCCGAAGGCCAGCGTCAACTGGCCGATTTCCTGGCCCTGCGTCACCCAGGAGCCTTGGATATGCCGGAAATTATCCAGGTACAGCCGAGCCACCGCCAGCGTGCGCAGATAATCCCAGGCCGATGTCTTTTCCCCGCCGAGAGCGGTGTTGCCTGGCTGATACGACCACATAATAAAGGCGCGGAAGCCACCCGTTTCCGCCTGGAGACGGCGCACCTTGTCAAAGTGCTCAATGCGCTGCTGGTAAGTTTCCCCCATACCGATAACCATGGTGGCTGTCGTGGCGAGGCCGGCCCGGTGCGCCTCCCGCATGACCATCAGCCAATCGTTGGCGCTGATTTTTTGCGGACTGACCCGCCGCCGCACGGCATCGACCAAAATTTCCGCCCCCCCGCCCGGCAGGGAATCCAGCCCGGCCGCCTTTAGCCGCCGGAGGACATCGGCTACCGGCAAGCCTGACTGCCGCGCCATATGCAGAACTTCCGCCGGCGAAAAAGAATGAATGGTAATATTGTAGTGTTTTTTAATTAACGTTAACAGGTTGGTATAATATTCGATGCCGAGCTCTGGATGCAGTCCGCCCTGCAGCATGATCTGCGTGCCGCCCGCATCCAGCGTTTCCCGTACTTTAACCAAAATGGCCTCATTGTCCAAAAGATAGGCCTGCGGGTGGCCGGCGCGGCGGTAGAAAGCGCAAAACCGGCATTCACTCTGACAGACATTGGTATAGTTAATATTGCGGTCAATGATAAAGGTAACGATGTTGCCCGGGTGCAGGCGCCGACGAACGCTGTCCGCCGCCCGTCCCAAGGCCAAAATGTCGCCGTGGGCCAGAAGTTCCAGGCCTTCCGCCGGCGTCAAAGGAGCGCTCACAGTATTACCTCCGCAAATCGAAGTTCGGGAATGCGGGCAATCAGCCCCAAATCATAGGCCAGGCCATAATAGGTAAGCAGGGCCTGCCGGTGACGTTCGGTAAATCCATAATTTAAAAGGTTTATGTATTCGTAAATTTGTTCGGCCGTAAAGGGTGTCCGGCCGGCCATCATCCTGGCCGCCAGGCGCAAGTGCGCCAAACCGTATGCGAAACCGCCGGTCACTGTCCGGTGGATCTGCTGCAATGCCGCGGGACGTTTGGCCGCAAAATCAGCGTTAACCACCCACAGGGCGTAGACCATCCCCTGTCCCGTCAGTTTGCGCCATTCGTCCCCCAGGTCATAGTACCAGTAGTCAGGATGGCGGTGGTGAAAAGCTTCCAGGGCGTCGTCGCCAATAAACAGCACCGCTTCGGCTTGCTGGAGCACCCCTTCGGCCAACGTCAGCGGGCTGATAAAATAGCGCGGCGCAATATGGTAGGCTTTAGCCAGGATAATTTTCAGCATCCGGTGAGAGGTAGCTGATTTGGCCGTAAGCGCCACCGCCTGCCCGTCCAGCGCGCTGATTGGCCGCTTGGCGACAAGCAAGATGCTTTGCAGCGCCCCCTCGGCGCTGATGGACACATCGGGGAGGATACGCAGCTCGTCCGGCTGCTGGGCATAAACAATCGACGATACCGGACTGGCGTCCAGTTCGCCGGCGACGACCATACCGTTGAGCCGGGCGGGCATATCCCGGACAATGGTAAAACCCTGGCCATAGCCGCCGATATCAAAAGCATAGGTTAGCGGCAGACAATTAATAAAGTGAATATGCCCCAAGCGCGGCTCTCTCATGCTGCCCCCCCGTCGTATACGGCCAGCGGCCGGTAGAACGTATCCCGCTCCACTGCCACATAACCAGTCTCACGCACCAGGCGAATGATGGCGTTTTTGGTAATACCGGCGGCAGTTTTCGCCCCGGCGGCATGGATGATTTTTTCTTCCACGACCGTGCCGTCCAAATCATCTACCCCGAAAGCCAGCGCCAGTTGGGCCACCGGCATGGTGAGCATCATCCAGAACCCTTTAATATGGTCGAAATTGTCAAGGACGAGTCGCGCGAGCGCAATCATTTTCAGATCTTCCCAGGCTGAAACCCGCCTCAAGTGCGACAGGCCGGTGTTTTCCGGATGAAAAGGAAATAGAGCAAACCCCTGAAAGCCGCCGGTCTCGTCCTGGATTTCCCGCAGGGTAAAAAGATGACGCAGGCGCTGCTCTACGGTCTCAATATGGCCGTAAAGCATGGTGGCGTTGGTGGGAATCCCCAGACGGTGAGCGGTCTTGATTACTTCGATCCATTCAGCCGTGGTCGCCTTATTGGGACAAATCACGCGCCGCACCTCATCATCAAGAATTTCCGCGCCACCGCCAGGCAGTGAATCCAGCCCGGCCTGTTTGAGCTGAGTCAGCACCTCACGCACTGTCGTTTGCGCTTGTTTCGCGAAATGGACAATTTCCGCCGCCGTAAAGGCTTTGATATGGACGTGGGGTAACAGCCCTTTCACCATCCGGACAATATCCAAATAATAACTAAAGGGCTTGTCCGGATGCAGGGCGCTGACGATGTGAATTTCCGTCAGGTTCGGCGAAGCGGTGGCCGCCTGCCGCACCAATGCTTCCACCTCGTCTTTTTCCATGATGTACGCCTGTTCATGGTTGGCGCCGCGACCGAACGCACAGAGCGGACAGCGGGCAACGCAAATATTGGTCAAATTTATATGGCGATTGACGTTAAAATAAACATAACGGCCGGATTTGCGCTCCTTAACTGTCCGGGCAAGCTGGCCCAATAAAAGGAGGTCGTCCTGCCGGTATAAGGCCAAAGCCTCATTAAAGTTCAGGCGGTCGCCGCGCAGGACCTTCTCCTTAGCGGCCGCAATAAGTTCTTCCATAATGCCGCACCTCGGATTTGGCTTGTGTGTAGTTATCAGCATAATCCTGCCGAATTATGCGATTTATTGTACTTCGCGCTTGGCTGTTTATTTCCTGCCCGAAAAAAGCAAAGCCTGCCAAAGCAGGCTGCACATGCGTTAGTGCCGCTGAATTCCTTTTTCACTGTATTTGCTCAGAAGCTCACTTACGGTCACGATTTGATAGCCTTCGGCCTTAATTTTTTCTAGCAGGATGGGCAGCGCCTCGGCGGTCTGTACGGGCGTATCAGATGCGTGCATCAGTATAATCGCCCCTGGCTTTAACCGCTTCATAACCCGCTCGATAATTACATCCCGGCCGGGATTTTTCCAATCCAGCGAGTCCACGTTCCAGATAATGGTCTTATAGCCTAGTTCGTCCGTAACCTTGAGCGACCGCTGGCTATAGTGCCCATTCGGCGGACGGATCAGGGTCGGGTCAACCCCTGTTACTTCCTTAATTAGCGCATGGGCTTTTAGAATGTCTTCTTTTACCCATTCGGGCGTCATATCGCCGTAATTTTCGTGACGGTAACCGTGACTTGCGATTTCATGGCCGTCGGCCACCATCTGGCGGGCAACTTCGGGATACTTTTTCGCCCATGGTCCCATAATGAAAAAGGTCACTTTCACGTTATGACGCTTTAACGTGTCCAGAATGGACGGCGTGAATTTATTACCCCACGAATGGTCGAAAGTCAACGCGACAACTTTATGATCGGTATTGGTACCGGCAATGGCTATGGGGCCGCCAGCGATAACATTGGCGACCTGAACGTAGAGGGTACTAATGGCGAAAATGCCGATAATTCCAAAAAACAAGTGCCGGTGCCCCATAAGCCGCCGCAAGTTAACAATCATGCTTTCTCCCTCCTCCCGCTACAGTGATATGTATGCGGCAAGGAGGCGAAATATGACGATAAGAGTTTAGTCCGTTTTCTCCGTCCAGCGAATGTAGGGATAACGCTTGAGCGCGGCCATAATCAGCCGGTCCGAAACCGTGTAGGCCAGCCGCAGGGTGGCGACAACCGTGGCCGCCGTAATCCACCACAGATATTCACTCTGCCGGATTTCCCGGGGAATAACAAGCCCGGCCGCCAAAACAACGACAATAAAGGCGGCTGTCAGCGGAATGGCGGTCTGAATGACACTAAAACCAAGCCGCGAATATAATCGTGTGGTGAACGGTTCGCAATAACGGGTCACTACTGCCATAACGGCGGCCATTCTTGCTTCCACCCAGGCCGCTTCGTGGCCGGCGGCTACGATCGAGCCGCCGACAGGCGGGTAGTTTTTAAAGGCTATGGCCAGCGCGCCTTTCTCTAGCGCTTCAAAGGTAATAGTCAGTGAGTCTACCCGCGGCAGCGAGCGGAGCAGACTAACAAGTTCGTCCCAGTCCGTTACCGTTTGCTGGGACCGCTGCCAGTGCTTGCCCAGCAAATCACCGCCGGTACCGACAACCGCCTCCCACTTAAGACCTTCTTCAGCGTGAAAAACCGCCCACACCTCACGCAGCATGATTTCACTGAGCCGACAGGCCGGCAGCCGCCCCTGCCGGGTAACTTTATACTCCACGGTTTTACCCCCTGCATACAAACATTGCCGGCATTATCCAGAAACCAACTCCATTATATCGGCTTTTCGGGCACGAAAAAAGAGGCAACCTTCCGGTTGCCTCTTGACTGCGACCTAAAATCTTACATCATGCCGCCCATGCCGCCCATGCCGGCTGCAGGATTCGCCGGATTTTCCTTTTCCGGCTTGTCGGCAACCAGGCACTCAGTGGTAAGCACCATGGCCGCGATGCTGGCAGCATTTTGGAGAGCGGAACGGGTAACTTTCGCCGGGTCGACGATACCGGCTTTAATCATGTCGACATATTCTTCGGTCAAGGCGTTGAAACCAATACCCTTGCCGGCTTTCTTAACATTTTGAACCACAACGGAGCCTTCCAGGCCAGCGTTGTTGGCGATTTGACGAACCGGTTCCTCGATGGCGCGCTTGACGATTTCGACACCGGTCTTTTCGTCGCCCGTAGCTTGGATGTTGTCCAGGACATGCTGAATGTCGATGAAGGTAGTGCCGCCGCCGGGAACAATACCTTCTTCCACCGCTGCGCGGGTTGCGTTGAGAGCGTCTTCGATGCGATGCTTTTTCTCTTTGAGCTCTACTTCGGTAGCAGCGCCAACATGGATAACGGCTACGCCGCCGGCCAGTTTGGCAAGACGCTCTTGCAGCTTTTCACGGTCAAAGTCAGAAGTGGTTTCTTCGATTTGAGCCTTGATCTGGTTGACACGCTTTTTGATTTCTTCGGCAGAACCATGACCGTCAACGATCGTGGTTTCTTCTTTGGATACGCGAACCTGACGAGCGCGGCCAAGGTCGCTAAGCTGCACGCTGTCCAGCTTGCGGCCCAGCTCTTCGCTGATGACGGTACCGCCGGTAAGGATAGCGATGTCTTCGAGCATGGCTTTGCGGCGATCACCGAAGCCGGGAGCTTTAACGGCAACAGCCCGGAAGGTGCCGCGCAGTTTGTTGACAACGAGCGTAGCCAGCGCTTCGCCTTCAACATCTTCGGCAATGATGAGCAGTTCTTTGCCAGACTGAACCACTTTTTCGAGAGTGGGCAGCAGGTCGGCAACAGCGCCGATCTTCCGGTCAGTGATGAGGATGTACGGATCGTTCAGGACGGCTTCCATCTTGTCAGCGTCGGTAATCATGTACGGAGAGATGTAGCCACGGTCGAACTGCATGCCTTCCACAACTTCGAGGTCGGTGCCCATGGTTTTGGACTCTTCAACAGTGATGACACCGTCTTTGCCCACTTTTTCCATGGCTTCGGCAATGAGCTTGCCGATTTCTTCGTCAGCAGCCGAAATCGAAGCAACTTGAGCAATGGCTTCTTTGCTTTCCACTTTTACAGCGGTCTTCTTAATTTCCTCAACCAGGGCGTTAACGGCCTTTTCGATGCCCTTCTTGAGGATCATCGGATTGGCGCCGGCAGCCACGTTGCGCATGCCTTCACGAATCATCGCTTGCGCCAGCAGCGTAGCGGTAGTAGTGCCGTCACCGGCTACGTCGTTGGTCTTGGTGGCAACTTCTTTCACCAGTTGGGCGCCCATGTTTTCAAAGGGATCTTCCAGTTCAATGTCACGGGCAATCGTCACACCGTCATTAGTGATCGTCGGGGCGCCGAATTTTTTATCAAGAACAACGTTGCGGCCTTTGGGTCCGAGCGTCACTTTCACGGCGTTAGCCAGAGCGTTTACGCCTTTCTCAAGCGCACGACGTGCTTCTTCGTCAAACAGCATTTGCTTTGCCATATATATACCTCCCGTGAAAAATTATTTTTTAGATTATTGTACGATGGCCAGAATATCTCTTTCGCTCAGAATGAGGTACTCTTCACCGTCGATTTTAACTTCCGTACCGGCGTATTTGGAGAAGATAACTTTATCGCCCTCTTTAACGTCCAGCGGAACGCGCGTACCGTTTTCCAGCATTTTGCCGGTACCAACGGCGATAACTTTGCCTTCTTGGGGCTTCTCCTTCGCGGTGTCGGGCAGCAGAATGCCGCTCTTGGTTTTTTCTTCCCTTTCCAGTGCCTTAATGACTACTCTGTCGCCTAACGGCTTAATCATGTAAATACCCTCCTTTATGTAGTATTATTTTTTTGACCCTGTATTGTTAGCACTCACTAAGCGCGAGTGCTAATTCCATAAATTATGATATATAAAACCTCTGGAAAAATCAAGAGTTCCAAAGGTAAAAACCGTTATTTTTCCAAAAAAATTTTGTTTCAGGATACTTTTTGCCTCTGGTAGTTTTTCCATATCTGCCTAATTTATACAAAAAACTGCCGCTATACCAGGGCAGTTTAGCGTTTGCGCGTGGCCGCTTCCACGATGGCTTGGGCCACTTCGCGAATAGACTTGCGTTTACTCATGCTGTATTGCTGAATCCGGCGGTACGCCTCGCTTTCGGTCAGATTGTAAGCGTCCATGAGAATACCCTTAGCCCGGTCAAGAACCTTTCGTGTCTCGAGCGAGTTTTTAACCTCTTCCAGCTCCCGTTCCAGTTCCATAAATTCTTGAAACCGGGATAGGGCAATCTCTATCGCCGGAAATAAATTGGCTTCCTTTATCGGCTTGACTAAGTAGGCAAGAACGCCTGATTCTTTGGCTTTTTCGACAATTTCTTTCTGGCTGTAGGCGGTAAGAAGCAGCACCGGCGCAAGTTTTTCGTTGGAAATAATTTTGGCCGCCGAAATACCGTCCATTTCCGGCATCTTGATGTCCATAATTACCAGGTCGGGACGGTGTTTGCGCACAAGTTCCACGGCTTTCAGGCCATCGGCCGCCTCCCCGACGACAGTGTGCCCGGCTTCTTCGAGCAATTCCCGCAAATCCATGCGAATAATGGATTCATTGTCGGCAATGACAATGCGCAAGGGTTGCATCATAATCCTTCCTCCCTCATCCTGGGTATCGTAATCCGGGCATGGGTCCCGTTATTGGAAAATAATTGAAAGGTGCCGCCGAGGTCGGTCTCCACCAGGGTGCGGACAATCTGCAGGCCCAGACTGCCGGTAGTTTGCACATTAAACCCGGGCGGAAGACCAATACCGTTATCATATATTTCAATTTGATAGCTGTCATCCCGGGCCGCGATGTCCACGCCGATTAGCCCCTCACGCCGCCCGACAAACCCATGCTCCAGGGCATTTTGAATGAGTTCGTTAATGACTAAGGCCAAACTGGTAGCCTGCTCTGATGCCAGTACAACCTGTTGGGCATTGAAAACGGTCTGGATATTAAAATCAGGCTCCAGCATATTTTGAATGACCAGATCCAGAATATTCTTAGTCACTTCCGCAATGTCAATAACTTCCGTGTCCTGCTGGGACAGAAACTCATGGACCACGGAAATACTCAAAATGCGATTTACACTTTCGCGCAAAGCAGCCTTGACGGCGGCCGAAGGTGTACGCCGCGCCTGCAGCCGGAGCAGGCTGGCAATAGTCTGCAGATTATTCTTTACTCTGTGGTGGATTTCTTGAATAACGGCCGATTTAATAAGCAGTTCTTTTTCTTTTTTCTTTAGTTCGGTAACATCGGCAACAATGACGATGATGCGGACAACCTCGCCGCCATGTATGATAGGAATAGCCCGTTGCACGATAACCATATTGCTGATTTCAAGTTCCGTTTCGCGAAGTTGGCCGGTGGCCGCTGCCTGTTGGGCGACACGGAGATTAACGAGCCGGTCGTAAATACGCCGGCCGATTAGCCGTCCTACGCCTAATACCTTATATATGCTGCCAGCGGCGGCATTGGCGAAAATAATTCGGCCACGCTCATCGGCAATGATAATGCCGTCACGCGCTGACAAGGGGCGGTAGCCGTCGCTGGCGACCGGGGTCGGCGTAGCCGTAAGCAAGAGGTAGGCTGTCTCGATTAAGGCGCTGGTGGTTCCCGCCGCCGTCTCCTCGGCACTGCTTTCAAAACTTACCGCCGCAATTATCTTGCCAGCATCGTCGCGCAGGGGAAAAGTCCGCATATCCAACACGTCCGCGCCCAACGCCCATTCCCGCTCGCCGGAAATACTCTCGCCGGAAGTAAGCGTGCGCCAGACAAGCGGTTCTTCCACCGCCGGCACGGTCGCCCCCAGCAGGTTGGGTTTGTACCGGATCAGGCAGGTATTAGGCTTGGCCTGGGCCACAATCACCAGATAATTGGCATCGCGGGCCCAGGTATAGACCGTTACCTGGGCGTAAGCCAGGTCGCTGGCCAAGCCAAGGACGCTGCCAGCCTGTTCCAGGACGGCAATTTGGTCAGCATTCAAGACGGTTATCTTGCGGCAGATTTCACTGACCATTCCCATAACACCTTATTACCCCCAGCGAATTTATAAATTTAAATTTATTCAGCATGACTAGCTAAAATTCCTGCCGTCCCAGTTTGCTGTTTTCACGGTTTCTTTCCAGGGGTTATCCCCTAGTTATCCACATTATCCACATTGATATCCACAGTTTTTCCTTCAGCTTTTTTCGCTTTTGGGTAAAGTTATCAACATTGTCCACATTTGTGGGGCGAGTACTTTTCCACAGTTTTCATTGTCCTAATTTCAATGCCGGCACGGCATTAAGATGTAAATCGGCATAACGGCCGGCGATATGCTTATAATAGGCGCGGCAGGCAATCATCGCCGCATTGTCGGTGCACAGAATCGGCGGCGGAAAAAAAAGCCTTAGGCCGTCGGCGGCGGCCCGCCGGCCCAGTTCGGCCTGTAGCCGGCTGTTGGCGGCTACCCCCCCGGCCAAAACAATAACGCCGGTGCTGCAGCTTTCGGCCGCGCGGAGCGTCTTCTCCACCAACACCTCTACCACGGCCGCCTGAAAACTGGCGGCCACATCGGCGGCGTTCACCGCCAAACCGCGCTGTTTGGCACTGTTAAGATAATTAAGCACTGCCGATTTAAGGCCGCTAAAGCTAAACTCAAAATTGTCGCCGGTTAGGGCGCGGGGAAAGGCAATGGCCGACGGGTCGCCCTGGGCCGCCAGGCGGTCGATATGCGGGCCGCCTGGATAGGGCAAGCCCATCACCCGCGCCACTTTGTCAAAGGCTTCTCCGGCCGCGTCGTCACGGGTCTGCCCGAGTAGCGCAAAGTCATTATAGTCCCGGACATGCACAAGCGAGGTATGGCCACCGGACACGATCAGCGCTACAAATGGCGGCTGGAGGTCAGGATGGGCCAAAAAATTGGCGAAAATATGGCCTTCCAGATGATTAACGCCAACCAGCGGTATGTCCAGCGCGAAGGCCAACGCTTTAGCGGCAGCCACGCCGACCAGCAGCGCGCCGACCAGGCCGGGGCCGTAGGTGACGCCCACTACGTTTATATCTCCCAGCGTCGCGCCGGCGGCGGTTAACGCTTCATGTACCACAGGCATTACGGTTTCGATATGTTTACGCGATGCTATTTCCGGTACTACGCCGCCATATTTCTGGTGCAGCGGCACCTGCGAAGAGATGATGTTGGAAAGAATAACGCGTCCGTCGGCCACGACCGCCGCGGAGGTTTCATCACAGCTCGTTTCCAAAGCCAAGGTCAATACTGCCAAGATAACCCACTCCGTTTGTGCTATTAATTTTTCAGATGTCAGCCAGATGAAAATTGAAAAAAACGGGGCGGCTGCCGCCCCCCTGTTTGTTTTGTCACACTTAACACCTTGCCAGCATATGGTATAAGGCAAAACAATCACCCGTCGGCCACGCAAGTGGCCTGATTTTTTTATTTTTTCAAAGGCCTTCTTTCCACATGATTAAGGCGTCTTCCTTAGTATCGCTATAATACTGCTTGCGGATGCCGCGCGGCGTAAACCCCAGCCGCCGGTACAGGCGCTGTGCACCTTCATTGGAGACGCGCACCTCAAGCGTCATACTTAAGGCCCCCCGCTTTTTCGCATCAGCCATCAAAGCAGTTAGCAATTGTTCACCCAGGCCCTGGCCGCGATAGGCAGGCAAAACGGCAACATTAGTGACATGCGCTTCATCCAAAATAATCCACATCCCGGCATAGCCGACCACGGTGCCGTCCGCTTCGCCTACCAGATAGTAGGCTAAGTCATTATCCACAACTTCGGCCGTAAACGCCGCCCGTGACCATGGCATGGTAAAAGAAGCCTGCTCGACTTTTAGTACGGCATCAATATCGTCGGCTGTCATTGGCCGGATGACCCACTGTCGTCCGCTCATCCACAGACTCCGTGACGGCGCTCCCACAGCTCTTCCGCTTCGGAGCGCCTAATATAATAAGGTTCAAGCTTCATGACGTCATGCCGTACCCCTTGCCGCAGCATTTCTTGCGCCAACAGCGCCACACTGCCGGCCCGCGTGATGACGATATGCGGGGGAACAATTACCAGACTGCCGCCGATTGCTTCTGCCTTATCGCGGTATTGCTGGGCTCCTTCGCCAAGGAGTACCACCGGTTCGGACCGCGTTGCCAGTTCCGCCAGGCATTCTTCGGCTGCTATCACCCGCGCCGGCGTTATTTCTTTAAGTCCGCCCTGTTCCCAGCGATACAGCGCATTGTACATATTCCCTTTTTGCGCGTCTAACAGCGGTGACAGCAGAAGGCCCGGCAGCGGACAGCAGTAGGCCAAAGCCGCCAGGGTGGGCACGCCGACCAGCGGCACATTCCAGGCGTAAGCGAGCGCTTTCGCCGTGGCCAGACCAATGCGCAGCCCGGTGAACGATCCTGGTCCGATGCTGACGGCCACAGCCTTGATTTGGTCCTTTGTCAAGTCGCTCATGCGCAGAAGTTCGGCGATATGGGGCATCAGCCGCTCGGAATGCGTCTTGCGGGTCTGGAGCGTTAGCTCGGCTAGCAGGCGGTCAGCGGTTGCCAAGGCCACGCTAGACACTAGGGTCGCAGTATCTAAAGCCAGTACCGGCACGCTCTTTCAACTCCTCGCTCATTTGTAAATAGCGCGTCCCCTGCGGTATCATGGTGATTATTCGTTCGGTAGGCCATTCGCCGACGGTAAAACGAATATCCAGGTACTCTGCGGGAAGCGCCGCCGGAAATTTATCGGCCCATTCGATAAGCGCCACGCCATCACCGCCCAGATACTCTTCAAACCCGATATCAGCCAGCGCCGCGGTATTTTCAAGACGGTACAGGTCAAAATGATAAACCGGTATGCGAGCCGCATAGACATTCATAATCGTAAAGGTCGGACTGGTGACGTCGGTGGCATCAGCGCCCAATCCGGCGACAACACCTTGTACGAATAACGTCTTACCGGCCCCAAGGTCGCCGGACAGACAAACAACATCGCCCGGCGCCAGCAGCTCTGCCAGTTTTCCGCCTAACGCTTCCGTCGCGTCCGGCGTACAAGTTTTATATACTAACATTTTGCGTCCTCCCTAACGGAAATGGTTGTACCCCCGTGGCGCCAGTTCCTGCTCGGTGCCATCGTCCATTACCAGTTTTACGCTGCCAGCCGCTTCGGTAACCTCACCAATAACGGTCAGCGGTACGCCAAAGTCGATTACTGACAAAGCCTGGAATTTTTCCCGGCCTATCGTAAAAACTAACTGGTAGTCTTCACCCCCATACAGGGCATAATCCAAAGGATCCTTCCCCAGCATGGCCGCCGCCTGTTTAAGTTCAGGGGCTAGCGGTACCCGCGCGGCATCAATGCGCAGACCGACCTTGCTAGCCTTGGCAATTTCGTGCGCCTCACTGGCCAACCCGTCGCTGATATCGTCCATACTGGTCGCGCCATGGAGCCCCAGCAATGGGCCGGCTTTGACCTGCGGGCGGGGGGTGAGATGGGCTGTTACGAGCGGCCAGGCAAAATCGTACTCAGCCCAATTGTCAAGGCCAAGCAAGTCGAGACCGGCGGCGGAACTGCCGAGCACGCCGGTTACGGCTACTATGTCGCCGACTCGCGCTCCGGAGCGACGGACAAGCTGGGCAGGCTCCACTTCCCCCATGACCGCGACATTAATAATCAGGCCATGCGGGCTTGCTACCGTATCACCGCCGACGATGTTGACACGAAACTCACGGCAGATTTCCTTCATGCCCTGGTAAAGGTTGACAACAAACTCTACCGGTGTTTGCCGGGGCAGAGCCAGGGAAATAACGGCATGGCGCGGCACGCCGCCCATGGCCGCGATATCGCTCAGGTTAACGGCGATAGCTTTATAGCCGAGCTGCCAAGCCGTTGTATACCCCAAATCGAAATGTATTCCTTCTACCAGCATATCGGCGGTTACAAGCTGCAGTTGGCGGGGCGTGGGCAGCAGCACGGCAGCGTCGTCACCAATGCCGACCACGACTGTTCCCGGATCCTGAATAGCGTCGGTCTGAATTAAATCTATCAAGCCAAACTCGCCAATTTCT
Source organism: Sporolituus thermophilus DSM 23256 (assembly GCF_900102435.1). Taxonomy (NCBI): domain Bacteria; kingdom Bacillati; phylum Bacillota; class Negativicutes; order Selenomonadales; family Sporomusaceae; genus Thermosinus; species Thermosinus thermophilus. The sequence continues at coordinate 34,637 of NZ_FNBU01000022.1, forward strand.
TTTAAATCCATAAGCACCACCACAAATCCGCTTTTGACTACCTTTTCGGGCTGCATACAAGTATTTCCTGCATTGCTATTATGCCACAGGGCAAAAAAAAGTTGTATCGCTGAAAGGATTTATCATCAGACTGGCAAAAACCAAATTGGCAGCCCTTTCCGCGCTGCCGAAATTGTAAAAGAAGGTGCTATTATGCGACCAACGCATGTTCAAGTCGACCTGGGAGCAATTCGTCATAACATAACGCAAATCAGGCGGCGGCTTAAACCCTCTACCAACTTGACAGCCGTGGTGAAAGCCAACGCGTATGGACACGGCGCCATTCCTGTCAGTCGGGCGGCCCTCGCCGCCGGCGCCGACAGCCTGGCCGTCGCTCTGCCAGAGGAAGGAGTCCAGCTCCGAGATGCCGGCTTCACCGTGCCTATTCTGGTCCTTGGTCTTACTTTGCCCGAACAGGCCTCCTTGCTGGTAGAATATGACCTCACAGCCACGGTATGCACGGAGGACGGCCTAAAGGCGCTGGCGCACGCCGCACGGCGCACAGCCAAACGGGCCCGCGTTATGGTTAAAGCCGATACCGGTATGGGGCGTATCGGTCTGACGCCTGACAAGCTGCTCCCCTTTCTCACCACCGCGGCTGCCATGCCCGAGATTGAACTTCGTGGCCTATTCACGCACCTGGCAACGGCCGATGCCGCGGATAAAAGCTACGCCCGCCGCCAGTTGGCCGCCTTTACCGCCATCCTTGACCAGGCCGCGGCCGCCGGTATTTCGCTGCCCTATATTTCCGCCGCCAACAGTGCCACCGTGATCGACATCGCCGACGGCCATTTCAATACCGTTAGACCCGGCATCGCTATTTACGGTCTGCCGCCATCACCCGAAATGCACCAATCGCTCGACCTCCGGCCGGCCATGGCATTCAAAACCCGCATTGTCTATATCAAAGAAGTACCGGCCGGCTTCGCCGTCAGCTATGGCTGCACATATATAACGCCCCAAGCCACCTATCTCGCCACGCTTCCGGTTGGTTACGCCGACGGCTACAGCCGCGACCTCTCCAATAAAGCCAGTGTCCTCATCGGTGGCAAACGCCGCCCTGTCGTGGGGCGTATCTGTATGGATCAGACCATTGTCGATTTAGGACCTGTCTGCGACGCGGCTGTCGGCGACGAAGCCGTCCTGTTCGGTCGTCAGGGCGACGCCGAAATTACCGTCACCGAACTGGCTGAATTAGCAGGAACGATTAACTACGAACTGGTCTGCGGCATAAGCGGCCGTGTCCCCCGTCTGTATGTAAATGACGGTGACGAAAGGTAGAACGCCAGGATGACACAAAAACAAGACCAACCCTGCCTGAGGTTGGTCTTTCTTTGCTCAAGGTTTTTTAATAATCTTCTCCGACCGGCTGAGCGGGTGACTCACGTCCATATGTCCGCTAAGCGTTTCCACCTTCTGCCCTTCGACTAAAATTTGCACTTTCTGGATTTCTGGAAACTCGGTCAGTGTGTTGACAATGGCGCCTACGGTCAACAGTTCGGTAGCCGATCCGCCCGCATTGTTCTTGATTAGCTTGTCATTAAAATCCACGTAAGCGATATGATCTTTGACCGTAAGACTACGGACCTTTGTCCCCGGCGGCAGCACGCGCACCAAATCCCGCGACTTCGGATCGGCGAGCAACAGTTCCGCCGCCGTTTGCGCCGGATGGTTGTTTTTGGGGACCACATGAACCTCAGGGACAAGGTACATAGCATCTTTTGTGGCGTGATATACGGTGAGCCGCATCGTCTCCTGCGCCGGCGGCGCGGGCGCTTCCGTCGCATCACTCGTTTTGGGCGGTTGATAAGGCGGCTGAACCGTGGCCGGTGTACTGGTAGCGCAGCCAATAGCAAGCAGGGCGAGGAGAAGCAGGATCAGGAAGAAAGGCACCGCTTTGCGGGACATCACCGCTCACCTCCTAATTTCGCCGCCTGTGCGAAAAACCGGTCCAACCCTTGGACAATTCCCTGGGCCATTTTTTGCTGAAACTGCGGCGTATTGAGCAGCTTTTCCTCTTCCGGGTTGCTGATGAAAGCCAGTTCCACTAACGTTGCCGGCATGACAGTACGTTTGATGACATAGAAATTGGCGGGATTGGCTCCGCGGTCGTACAAGCCCCCTGCCTGTAGCAGCGCACTCTGCAGGTTCTGGGCAAGCAGCATATCATAAGGCGTTTTTTGATAATAATAAGTCGAGGTGCCTCCGGCGGCGCTGTTGGTAAACGAATTGATATGGATGCTGATGAAAACGTCGGCTTTCCTATTGTTGGCAATGCTTGTCCGCGCCTTAAGTTCTTCAACGGCCGTAGCATTCGGTCCAAACACGTCGCGATCGTCCTGCCGGGTCATTATCACTTTGGCGCCGGCTTTTTCCAGCAAGGCCTGCACCTGCTTGGCCACCGCAAGAGTGATTACTTTTTCCTGCGACTTGCCCAAACCGATGGCCCCGGGGTCACTGCCGCCATGGCCGGGATCGATGGCGATAACTTTGTTTTTCAGACCAGGACGAAACTTATAGGTTACAGGTGGAACCTTTTTATTCACATCAACTACTACGCGGAAAGGCCGGTTAAACTTAGGATCGCTGGGAAGGGTAAACACCCGATAATCGCCGTCTTCCAGCATTAAGGGCACGTCAACGATTAACCGGCTGGAATCAAGGCCTGTGGCGACCAGTTCAGCCCCATCGGCAATTTTGCCGCCAAAAGACAGCGCGTCCTTAACTTTGCCGGGTACGGCGCCTTTAATGTTCACTACCAGCCGTGGCGTCGGCGCAGCTGCGGTCTCTGCCTCAACGCGCACCGGGCCGGACACATCCAATACCAGGCGGAGCTTGCTTTGGCCGGTAAGGGCATCTTCATGGGTCGCCCAGCGAATATTGGTGATTTCCTGCTTCAAGGGAAGTTCCTGTTTTACTGCCGCCGGCTCCGGCCTAACGACAGGAATTTGGGCGGCCGGTTTCGGCTCAGGCGTGACAGTCACCCCATTAGGGCCGGCAAATGCCGGCGGCGTTAGCAGCAACAAACAAAGGGACACGGCCAGAATAGTCCGGCGCAAAGACAACACCTCCAAGTAGCGACACCTTAAGAATAAATTCGCGCTAGTAAAACAAAATCCTGCAGGACTTTCGTCGGAAATGTTGTCTTTTGACTGACCAGTCGATCTTTTTCCATAAACAGGTGCTCGCACCGGCCAGACGGTAACAGGCATAAAAAAACCGGGAATACCCTCGTTTCCCGGTTTCTTACTCTTAGCCAAGCAAGCGCCGCAGTAAGTTTTCCGCCTCTTCCCGGGCCGTACGGGTGGCATCGCCGTCCACGGCCAGCGCCATGGTGAGGATATCGCCTTCCCTAACGCCCGACGGCAGCAGCCGGCGCGGCCATAGCGCCTGCACCTCCTCATCGCCGATTAAGAGTACCGCCTTGTCACCTTCAAAGCGGTCAATCACCACCTTAAGCTGCATGTCATCCTTTCTCCTTGCTAATAGTATAGCCTTTACCGTCGGTTGTCACCGTTACCGTACCGTCTTTGTCCGTGCGGTAAATTTTGAGTTTGCGCTCATTATATTTTTTTAACGTGCTGGGATGGGGATGATGGTAGTCATTGTTGGCTCCGACCGAAATAATGACCGCCTCTGGCGCCACCGCCGCCAGGAAGGCAGGAGTGGACGAACTGCTGCTGCCGTGATGAGCGCTTTTAAGAACGGTACTCTTCAGTTCAGCGCTGCCACTTTTCAACATGCGCTCCTCCGCTTCTTTTTCGGCATCGCCGGTTAGCAGCATGGAAAAATTCCCATAAACCAGTTTGACAACAATGGAGTTATTGTTTAAGTCGGATTCGGTACCTTGAATATATGGTTTTTCCGGCGCCAAGACCTTGAGTAGCGCGCCGCCGCCAATGTCAACCATCTGGCCGGCTGTCAGCACGCTAAACGGAATATTCTTTTTCTGGACTGTCTGCAGGTACTGGCGGTACAGGCCGGTCGTAGTAGTCTGGCCGCTGTCGTAAATCTGTTTAACCGGAAAGTTGTCGAAAATGGCCGCTGCGCCCCCGAGATGATCGGCATGGGGGTGGGTAATAATCAGTTTGTCCAGGGCGGCAATCCCTTCTTTTTTTATGTACTTAACCAATTGATCGCGGGCCGGAACATCACCGGTGTCAATAAGCACCGTCTGGTCGCCGGTACGGATGAGAATAGCGTCACCCTGCCCCACATCAAGCACCTTGACTGTGACCGTTCCCGGCGCCGGCAGGCCAGGCGCCTTTTGCGGCTCAACCGCCGTTTTGCCCTGGCCGCCACACCCGGCTGCCATCAGCAAAAATACGGCCAGACAGACCGCGATTAGCCTGCGCCATCGTGATATTTTAGCCATATGTTTCCTCCTCGCATAGGCAAATTAAAAATAGGCAGTCTCCCGCCTATTTAAGCTTATAGCTGAACCAACCCCAAGCTAATGCGGATTGCTTCATCCACTTTGGCCATAATGTCTTCGCTGAGATGCGTAACTTTTTCCTTCAACCGTCGCTTGTCAATCGTGCGTAACTGTTCCAGCAGGACAACGCTATCTTTATCAAGGCTAAATTGTTTGGCGCTAATTTCTACATGCGTGGGCAGTTTGGCCTTAGAAATCTGGGAAGTAATGGCCGCTACAATGACGGTCGGACTATATTTATTGCCAACATCATTCTGGATGATTAGCACCGGACGGTGTCCACCCTGCTCGGAACCTACTACCGGGCTGAGATTAGCATAGTAAATATCCCCACGCTTTACAATCATGAACTATTCACGCTCCGTCAGCAAGGTGGGCATCAAATCATAGGCTTCAGCGTCGGCGACTAATCCTTCTTCGGCTAGCGCCAGATTGATTATGGCCATCTCCTGATATCCCTTCTTCATCATATCGCGTACCGTCTTGCGTTTTCGTTCCTCGATGTACAAGCGCATAGCTTCCCGAACAAATTGGCTGCGGCTTAACTTCTCCATGGCGATGATGCCGTCTACTTCCTGGAGAAGGCTGTTCGGGATACTAATCATGATACGCTTTAAGTCGGCCACACACTCACCCCCGCCGTACCACAGTCTTGATATAGTTTCATTATATAAGCAGTTATATACTAGTGTCAACTTTTTTATATATTTTTATATATAAAATATGCCCTTCGCTCATCAATTATGCACCGCCATAGATAGTTATAACAGAAAGGTTCCGCCTTGACAAGCTTCTCATTCTTCCAGCAAGCCGGCATACGCCGCCGGCAGCGCCTGAGCCACATCGCCGGCCGCCATACCGACCTGACCGGCGTGCGCGGCAATATCGCCGGCAAGGCCGTGGAGATATACACCGGCGACAGCGGCGTCATGGCTGGACAATCCTTGGGCGATGAGGGCGGCAATCACTCCGGTCAGCACATCGCCGGTGCCACCGGTTGCCATACCGGCATTGCCACTTGTATTGATATATACTTCCCCATCCGGAAAAGCCACCACCGTCGGCGCCCCCTTGAGTACCACAATCGCCCCCCAATTATGCGCCGCCTGACGCGCCACACCAAGACGGTCCTGGTTGACCTGGGCGGGCGTAAGGCCGAGGAGCCGCCCCATCTCGCCGGGATGGGGCGTCAGTACGGCCAGGGCTGCGGTGTCCCGTAAAACATCGGTGTGACCGACGAGGGCATTCAACCCGTCTGCATCGATGACTAGCGGCTTTTCGCAGTTTCTGACCACTTCCCGCACCGCCGCCATTGTTTCTTCCGCCCGTCCCAGGCCGGGACCAATGGCCAACACATCACAGCGGGCCGCCAGCTCGTCAATGTAGGGCACCGCCTTCAGGCCGATAGCGCCGCCGATAATTTCCGGCAGCGGCCGTGTTATAATCTCGGTTAGTTTCATTTGCATGAGATTTAGCAGGCTCGCGGCAACGCCCAGTGTTACCAGGCCGGCGCCGGCGCGAAGCGCACCCGTCGCCGCCAGAGCCGCCGCACCGGTATAGGCCTCTGATCCGGCCACAATGGCTACATGGCCGTTCACTCCTTTATGCGCCGCCGGATGCCGGCGCGGGATAAGCTGCTTCGCTTTGCGGACCGTGATGGCGTTTTGGCGGATAATCTCGGCACAAAGCAGCGCCGCGGGAATAGTAATGTCGGCTACCACTAGCCGGCCGGTGTATTCCGCCCCTGGGTAAAGCAGCAGCCCCGGTTTGGGCAGCCCAAAGGTAACGGTATAGTCCGCCCTGACTGCCGTACCGCCGACTTGGCCGGTATCGGCGTGAACGCCGGAAGGAATGTCGGCCGCCACAACCGGTTTTCCGGCGCTGTTAATGATCTCGACGGCTCGAGCCATATTGCCTTGGATACCGCCGCTAAACCCCGTCCCCAACATGGCGTCAATAATACAGTCGGCAAAAGTTGCCGCCACCCGCGCCATGTCCCAATCACGGTCGCCGGCCAGCGGCAGCACGTCAATCCCCATTTTCTTTACGATATTCAGATTGACCTGAGCATCGCCGGCCGTATCATTTTCGTCAAATACCAAAAAAACCTTTACTTTGGCCCCCAAATTGGCAAGATGGCGGGCGGCGACAAAACCGTCACCGCCATTATTGCCTTTGCCGGCAAAAACACATATTTTCTTGTTGGCTGCATCGGTGAGAATGGACGCCACCTGCCGGGCGAGGGCGGCCCCTGCGTTTTCCATGAGAACAAGTCCCGGTATCCCGAAATATTCAATGGCCGCTTTGTCAATCCCCCGCATTTCGGCCGCGGTTGCTATTTTCATTTACTTTCGCCTCCCCACAAAACGACCTGCGCCGCCGCATAATGGCGGGCATGGGTCAAAGAAATATAAATGCGTTCAACCCCCTGCGCGGCGGCGGCCTGCGCAAAGCTGCCCATGAGCCGTACCTGGGGCTGTCCTTTCGCATCGGGCAAAATCTCGATTTCCTGCCAGCGCCCGCCGGACAGACCGGTTCCCAGCGCCTTAAGCAGTGCCTCCTTACCGGCAAACCGGGCGCCATAAGAAGCAGCCCGCTGCCGTCCCCGCTCTTCACAGTAGGCCTGCTCGCCGGGTGTAAAAATTCGCCGCACGAAGGCATCGCTCTCAATAGCGGCCGCAATCCGTTCGATTTCCACGATGTCTATGCCGATACCGATAATCACCAAACCACCCCGTTAAATGCCATACATTTTTTCTATTCCCGTATCACAAGTTACTAATTGTAAGATATGTAGTTTGGGCAAAATCTTTCCTGCCTGCTTTAGGCCCTGCAAGTTTTAAGGATACCTTCTTCTCACAGAAGTTGTTCTCTATTCCGCAAATTGTATTCGGTTTTACCTGGCATATACCTCTTGCCGACACAAAAATTCTTTATTCATGGTCACGTTTTACTCACGCTCAGAGCGTCGCTCCCCTTGTCGCCGCACTCAAGCGACCCCGTTAGCCGTTCATTGTAGCCCTTCCTACTTTCGCCCGCTAATCCAACATTGATGACGAAAGGCTTATGCCGCAAAATGCATAAGCCTTTCAAGCTTAACCGAGCTGAGAGACGATAACGCCGAGAGCGATGGAGTTGAGTTTGGTTTGCGGGCTGTCCGCCCGGGAAGTGAGAATGACAGGCGCTTTGGCGCCGGCAATAATACCGCCGATTTGAGCCTTGGCAAAATATACGACCGATTTATACAGGGCATTGCCTGTTTCAATATTAGGAGCCAATAGAATGTCGGCCATTCCCGCCACCGGGCTGGTGATGCCCTTATGCCGGGCCGCCTCGGGCGATACAGCGTTATCCAGTGCCAAAGGCCCATCAATCAGGCAGCCTTTGAGCTGACCCCGGTCGGCCATTTTGGCCAGGATTGCCGCGTCCAATGTGGCTGGCATGTCAGGATTGGCCACTTCGACCGCGGCCAAAGGTGCCACCTTGGGCTGCTTTATCCCGAGCGCTTTCGCAACAATCACGGCATTTTGCACGATTTGCGCCTTCTGGCTAACATCGGGCGCAATATTCATAGCCGCATCGGTGAGGAGCATTAAACGGTCGTAACCGTCAATCTCCATAACCGCCACATGCGACAGCACCCGGCCGGTACGCAGTCCTATCTCTTTATCCAGCACGGCCCGCAGAATGTCGGCCGTGCTGATGAGGCCTTTCATGACCAGCTGGGCCTGGCCCGAACTGACAAGCGCCACGGCCTGCCTGGCCGCGGCCTTGGCATCCGGCTCATGGACAATGTCAAACCCGCCAAGCTCAATCCCCGCCCTGCCGGCGGCCGCTTTGATTTTGTCCCGGTCGCCTACTAAAGCGGCCTGGGCCAGTCCATGCCGATAAGCATCGGCCAGCGCCAAGAGCACATCTTCATCTTCGGCGACAGCAACGGCAATCCGGGATGGACGCCCCCGCTGCGCTGCCTGCAGAACATCGCGAAAAGAACGCATCATGGAAAACTCCTCCTTTATAGCACGTCAAGCATCATTATGGCACAGAATGCCGAAGGCTGTAAATATTTGACGCACACCTTTGCGGCACATTTACTTTTATTATGGATTGTCCAGTCTTTTTTCAAACCCAACTGCGTGAAAGGGAAAAGCCGCCGGGATGGGCGGCTTTTTTATACTTTATTCAATTCGGACAACAGTTCTTCCAAGTCAATCCCGTGAATTCCCGCGGCCTTTTCGACGCTTTCCCCGCTCGCCGACGGGCAACCGAGGCAACCCATGCCATGAGCGCGAAAAACAGCAATGGTCCGGGGATTGTTGCGGATAATTTGGCCAATAATGCTGTCTTTGGTTATTTTGCCTGGCTGAACAGGCGCCGGTTTCTTTTCGCTTGCTGCAACCTGGCTAGCAGCTGGCTCGGCTTTTACCTCTTTCGCCCCTTGGAATAGGGCCAGTACGTCAGCGCGGAATTTTTCAAAGCCGATCCGGTCAATCATTTGGCCAAGCCGTTCAATATCGGCGTTTTTCTTATAGTAATCAATCACGATTTCCACTAATTTTAGCACTTCGTCGTAAGTAAGATTTTCCGCCAATTTATCGGCCAGACGCGGTTCGCGCCCGCAGGAGCCGCCTACCACTACCGTCCAGCCCGTTTCGGTGGCGAACACGCCGATGTCTTTGATATGCACTTCCGAGCAGGAGTTGGGACAGCCGGCTACCCCAATTTTCAACCGCGAAGGCATCTCCTGTTTATGATAGCGCCGGTCCAATTCCATCCCCAGTTTAATTGAATCATCTAGGCCCCGCTTGCAAAACGCGCTGCCGGGGCACATTTTAACGCTGCGCACACAGTTAGCAAAAGACAGCGCCGGATTGACGCCCAGTTCTTCCCAAACCTTGTCGACATCTTCCGCTTTCAGGCCGATGATCATCATGCGCTGGGCCGACGTCATTTTGAGTGTAGCTCCGTATTTCTCCGCAATGTCGGCGTATTTGCGGAGCTGCGCCGGTTTGATAAAGCCCCCGGGCACACTGGGGGTAATCGCATAGGTCCGCCGGCCTTCGCGGATTTTTTGGAGATTAGCTGCTTTCGGCATCATACTCATCACCTCAACTTATCATCTAGCTTAATTGTACGATAAGCGGCCGGCAGCAGCTGTGACTTACGTCACCCTGCCAATGTGATACTCCTCACGCTAAGGAAACCAATCCGACTTGGTTTCCGGGCTTGAAATTCGTCTTTCCTGCCAACGTAGAAGCTGGCGTTTTTGAGGCAAAATTTGCCGTTCCTGCTGCCATGTCCGACGGGGCCAAGCGACTAGCCAGCTTCTAATGCAAATCCGAAACCAGTAAAAATAAATAAAAAAGCTCCCAGACCCGGGAGCTCTCTTGCTTATAGCGTGTTTTTATTTTTCACAGGCAAAGGGCCAGGCGATAATGCCGCCCTCCATGACTTTCACCTTGTCAAAGCCTTCGCCCTCCAGGATGAGGGCCGCTTCATAGCCCCGCAAACTGATTTTGCAGAAAGCAATGATTTCTTTGTCTTTGTCCAGCTCGCTTAATCGCTTGCGCAGTTGACCCAGCGGGATGTAGCGGATATCCTTGCAATTGGCCAGCCGGATTTGCTTGCACTCCTCGGGCGACCGGACATCGAGAAAAATAATATCCTCGCAGTTGAGTTTGTCCTTGGCTTCCAGGGGAGAAATGCCTTTCAGCTTGCCGGCCAGTTTATTCATAACCGCATTGGCGGCCACCGCCACATTATCGATGGGACTACTGTAGGGCGGCGCGTAACCCAGGTCAATATCAAAGAGGTCGTCGACAGTACCGCCTAAGGTGATAGCCGTGGCAATCACATCGATACGTTTGGCTATCTCAGCCTCGCCAAAGGCCTGAGCGCCTAAAACCCGGCGCGTATTGGCGTCGACAATAATCTTAAGGCTCATAAGCTTGGCGCCCGGCATATAATGCGGCCGGTCATGACCACCGATTAGGGCGGTCACATATTCATAACCAAGTTCTTTCGCATCTCGCTCGGTCAGCCCAACTTTGCCTACGTTAAGATCCATGACTTTAACGACGACCGTATTGAGAACTCCGCGGAATTTAGCCTTGGCCCCGCAGAGGTTTTCGCCAATCACCCGGCCGTGCTTGTTGGCGGTTGAACCCATGGGTGCATAAACCTTGCGGCCGGTAATGATATTGGTGTTTTCAACACAGTCGCCGCCGGCATAAATATCCGGGTCGCTGGTCTGCATATATTCGTTAACGGCAATAGCACCGGTAACGCCAAGTTCCAGACCTGCGTCCCTTGCCAGCTCTACATTCGGTCGCACCCCGATGGCGAGGATGACTAGATCGGCGGGCAAAACGCGCTTGTCGGTAACGACCTCTTGTACGCTGCCGTCGCCGCTAAAACGCTCCACTTTCTCGCCCGTATAAATATGGATGCCTTTTTCCTGGGCGTATTTTTCCACCGCGCCGGCAATTTCCGGGTCAAGGAAGGCGGGAAATACTTGCTCTTTCATTTCTACTACCGCAACATCGACTTCCCACATTTTGAGCGCTTCGGCCATTTCCATGCCTACCAAACCAGCGCCGATGATTACCGCCCGGCTGAATTTGCCGCGCTCCAAACCTTCCCGCACCGCTTTGGCATCATTGGGATGCCACATCTGGAAGATGTTGGCCAACTCAATGCCCGGCAGCGGCGGCTTTACCGGCGAAGCACCGGTGGCGATAACCAGTTTGTCATACGGTAATTCCGTTTCCTCGCCCGACTCCAGATTTTTTACCGTTACCGTCTTGCGGTCACGATTAATCTTGGTCGCCAACGTCTTAGTTTTGACCTCAATATCTTTGACATTTTTAAAAAAGGCGGGATTGCGCACCGCGCCGGCAGGAGTCATCATCAACTGCTCAATATTATCCACATCGCCCGCCACATAATAAGGCATACCGCAGGCGCCGTAAGAAATGAGCTCACCTTTTTCCACTACCGTGATGTGGGCTTTCGGGTCGCAGCGCCGCGCTTTCGCCGCCGCTTTCAGACCAGCGGCCACACCGCCGATCACAACGATTTTTTTCATGTGCTATCCTTCCTTCACTCCCCCCTACCCCCATGGGGGGTTATTCCTATATTAATTCTATAGTACTAAAATGAACAAAGTCAACTGTCTTTACCAGCTTTTGTTATATTTTTCTCATTATTACCACATAAGTATAACTTAGCCCTTAGGCGTTAACCAGGAGGAAGACCTCTACCTCCGTACCGGCAGGCAGCGGCGGGCTGTTTTCGGGAATGACGACAAGCGCATTTGCGGCAATAGCCGATTTTAACATGCCGTTGCCTTGGAGCCGAAGCGGCTCGGCGAGCAGCCCCGCTTCGTTTTGCCAACACCTCGCCCAAACAAAGCGTTTTGCCCCTGTGCTTTTACCAAACGGTGCCGCCAGCGTTGCCCGTACACGCGGCCGCCACCAGCCAGTGCGGCCGCTCATTTTGAGCAGAACTGGCCGTACTAACTGTTCAAAGGAAATACTGGCCGCCGCCGGATTACCAGACAAGCCAATAAACAGCTTGTTTTCTTTCACGCCGGCAAGTACCGGCATCCCTGGTTTTATACTGACGCGTTCAAACAGCACCTTTACGCCCATCTTCTTAAAAACTTCACCGATTAGATCATAATCACCCACCGATGCGCCACCGGTGGTGATACAGACATCACAGTCGGCGGCGCGCTCGAGCAGTTCGATGATAGCGTCCACATCATCGCGGGCCTCGCCGAGCAGCTGCACTTGCCCACCGGCTTCTTGCACCTGGGCGCTTAACATATAACTATTGGAATTGCGAATTTTCCCCGGTGTTAACGGTTCATTGACCGGAATTATTTCGCTGCCTGTGGCCATAAGGGCGACGCGCGGCCGAACATAAACAAGCGGTTCAGCCTTGCCCAGCGCGGCCAGCATGCCCATCGCCCCGGCGTTGATGACAGTGCCGGCCGTTAATACGACTTCACCGGCGGTGATTTCTTCGCCTCGCCGGCAGATGTTTTGGGCCGCCCCCGCGCCGGCCATAATTGTAATGATATCGCCCTCTACCGCCGTATCCTCCTGCCGGATGACGCCAGTCGCGCCCGGCGGGATTGGCGCCCCGGTCATGATGCGGCAGGCCGTGCCGGGCCGGACGGTTTCGCGGGCGACGCTGCCGGCGGCGACATTTTCAATCTGGTGTAAGCGCACAGGCGCGTCCGGCCGGGCATGCTTAACTTCATCGGCAATGACCGCGTATCCATCCAAAGGCGAACGGTCAAAAGGAGGAAAATCCGTGTCGGCAACCACCGTTTCGGCCAACACGCGCTGCCAGCATTGTTCCAGCGGCAGGCACTCAGCCGGCATGACAGAAGCCGTGGCCAACAGTATTTCCTGAGCTGTTTCCAATTTTAGCGCCATGGTTAGCTCTCCTCCGTTATCGCCTGTAGTTCATGCGCCAGAAACAAGGAAATAACGTAAACAACCTCGCGGTAAAACTGCGGAATATCTAGGTTAAGTGCGTCCTGGTAAAGGTCGCCTACCCAATCAAGATGGTCGCGAATATAAACCGCCTGGCGCTCGGCGCTTTCCCTTTCCAGCAGGAAGGCGGCAAACTCCAGTTCCAGGCAGAGATGGTCGGGCATACTCTGGAATTCACGGGGAATTTCCAGTCCATATTGTTTATAGAGCTCCATCATATGGAGCGCAGCATCACTCATGAGATAGCCTTTTTCTTTAGCAATAGGAACTTCAGCCGTTTCATCAAAAGTCCATTGCCGGTATATCGACTCAACCGGCACCAACCGCCGGTCAGGCGGAAAAATAAAAGCGCGAAGATAGGCGTCTTTAAGAGCCTGTATGTTACCGGCCCAGCGGCCCCATCCCTGGTAAGCCGCTAAAGGTATATTGTACCCCAGGGCAGCAAACGCCTCACGGCAATACTGCGCCATGTCCGGTAGTTCTTGCACAAATTCCACAGTCGGTTCCTTTAGCATCTCCGCAAACAGCGTATATAAGCCAACGCGGTATTCCTGTTTATCCATAACCAGCCCTCACCCTTGCAAAAATTTAAGGCTTGCCCGCCAGATTATTTCTCGTATTTCCTTGCCAAACCCTGCTAAAGCCGGGAAATATAATTTTCGACAATTGCTAACCGTCTGAAAAAAGCACCAACAGAAATTGGTCATCATAAATGTGGGTTGTTTGTTTCAACCTATATGAAGAATACCGTAAAAATTCGCTGGAGGTGAAGCAGATGGGTGAAGTCATGTCTGATAAACTCAAAAAACGGTTGGCCCATGATCTTGGCTTCGGCAACAAGATTGAAGACGGCGACTGGGGTGACGTCACCACCCGCGAAGTAGGGATGATGGTAAGGGAAGCCATTAAACGCGCCGAGCAAACATTGGCAGAGCAGGATACCGATACCCCTAAGGCATAAATACAAAAGACTCCTCAGACGCTTACACGTCTGGGGAGTCTTTGTTTTAACCTTCCCGTTTGCCGAGTTCTTTGTCAAGATAAAGAATAGCACTGCTGCGGTCGCCAATCATCTTGATCCGCTCGAGTACATCGCTGGCGCTGGCTTCTTCTTCCACCTGCTCGGTAATGAACCACTGGAGGAAAACTTGCGTCGCCAGATCTTTTTCCTCGACCGCCGTTTCATAAAGTTTATTAATCAGGCTGGTCACATGCTGTTCGTGAGCCAGGACTTTTTCAAATACTTCGGCCGGCGAACCAAATTCAGCCGACGGCGCTTCAATTGCCTTCAGTTCTACAACGCCGCCCCGTTCGAGGAGATAATTAAGGATTTTCAGGGCATGGCTGGTTTCTTCCTGGTACTGTACCTTAAGCCAATGGGCAAAGCCTTTTAAATTTTTGGATTCGCAGTAAGCCGACATGGCAAGGTAGAGGTAAGCCGATTGAAATTCCGCCTGGATTTGGCGATTTAAAGCATCCTGCATTTTAGCACTAATCATATCGATTCTCCCTTCGTTCTTCGTTTTCAATTGCTTGGCAATATTTACCGTGCTTTAATTTTAACAAATTTGTCCAATCTTATTCAAGTGGTTTAATAAATAATTTTTTTCCGCAAAAAAACATTTTAATTTATGGGTTGCCACTCCCGGTGGCAGTCTTAATACTGGGCAATAATCATTGACGAGTGCATAGCCGGTTGTTAGCCAGCTTACTTCTAGCTATAATTAGCGCCGGCCTGGTCAAGGCCGGCGCCAGCTCTTTACAATTCCTCCACAAATCCTGTTTCTTCGAGTTCTGCCACCGGAACGCTGCGTCGCTCTTTGCTGCCGAGTATTACTACTTCCGCCATGCTACGCTCTTTATCAATGGCCTCAATCCACACCGGCTGATTGTGATAGATTACCTCGATATTTTGGGGCGCCGCAATGATTTCCACCGCGCGGTCAGTAACATCGCCATACCTCCTTTAAAAAGTAGTATTAAATCAATGCCGGCGACAATATACGCTACGCAAACAAAAAAATGCGCCTTCCGCCAATACCGCTCTTCAATAAATTGCTTAGTTCAGGTTATAATAAAAATGTTGACAAAATATGCCAAGGAGGGGTTCCCTATGGGCATGACAATGGCCGAAAAAATTATTGCCAGAGCGGCCAATAAACGCGAAGTTAAGCCCGGTGAATTCGTATGGGCCAATGTGGACACTGCCATGATGGACGATTTGCTTGGTCCGCGGGTGGTCATCGCCGAGCATATTAAAAGACTGGGCAATCAAATCTGGGATAAAGAAAAAGTAGTTATTATTTCCGACCACTACTCGCCCGCCGCCAATATCACGCAGGCGGAAATTTTGCAGTTTACCCGCAATTGGGCCAAGGAATACGGCATCAGTAAATATTACGAAGGGCTTGGCCCCTGTCATCAGGTTTTGGCGGAAAAAGGCTTTGATATTCCTGGGACGCTCATGGTTGGAACGGATTCCCATACCACGACCGCCGGGGCGTTCGGCTGTTTCGGGACAGGCATCGGCTCAACGGAAATGCTGGGCGTGCTGGTTTCCGGACAGATCTGGCTGCGGGTACCGGAAACAATGTTATTTGTCTGGCATGGCAAACTGCAAAAGGGCGTCTACGCCAAAGATATTATTCTCCGGACGATCAAGGAAATCGGCCAAGCCGGGGCAACATACAAAGTTATGGAATTTGCCGGCAGCTGTATCGAAAATCTCTCGGTCGACGAACGGATGGCCATTACCAACATGGCCGTTGAGGCCGGCGCCAAAACAGGTTTAATGGCGCCGGACAACAAGGTTTTCGCCTATTTGGAAAGCATCGGCGCCCCGAAAGGCACGCCAATGTACAGCGACCCCGATGCTGAGTATGCCCAGAAGTTTGAGTTTAACGCCGATACATTGGTCCCACAGATTGCCCTTCCCCACGAAGTGGATAAGGTGGTAGACATCACCGAGGCCGAAGGCGAAGTTATCCATCAGGCCTATCTGGGCTCCTGCACCAACGGTCGCTACCCGGACCTTGTCGAAGCGGCCAAAATCCTCAAAGGGCGAAAAGTCCATCCCGATGTGCGGCTATTGGTATCGCCGGCGTCGCGGTCAATTTATCATCGCGCTGTCCGTGAAGGAATTATCGAGATTCTGTCCGATGCCGGCGCCATGATTTTGGCCCCGAGCTGCGGCGCTTGCCTTGGCCTCCACAGCGGCATCCTCGCCCGGGGCGAGCGGGCTATCTCATCCACCAACCGGAATTTCGTCGGCCGCATGGGTCATAAAGAAGCAGAAATCTTCCTTGCCTCCCCTGCCTCGGTAGCGGCAGCGGCCATTGAAGGCAAGATTACTGACCCGCGGAAATACTTATAGGAGGAAGAAGGTATGAAAATCTTACAGGGCAATGTCCTCAAGTACGGTGACAATATTAATACCGACCTTATTTCCCCTCCGCAATACCTTGAAAAGTCACTGGAAATTATCGCCCAGCACGCCATGGAAGGCATCGACGAACAATTTACCAAAAGAATTAAACCCGGTGACATTCTCGTGGCCGGCGCCAACTTTGGCCCGGGATCCAGCCGGGAAACGGCGCCCATTGCCCTAAAAATGGCCGGCGTCGGCGCCATCGTGGCTAAATTTTTTGCCCGCATCTTTTACCGTAACGCCATCAATATTGGCCTACCCGTCCTGGAATGTCAGGAAGTGGACCGCATCCGCGACGGCGACGCACTCGAAATAAACCTGGAAACCGGCGAAATTACTAACAAGACTACCGGCGAAACCTATAAGGCGACCCCGCTATCCGCACCGGTCATGGAAATTCTTTCGGCAGGCGGTCTCATTCCTTACCTGGAAAAGAAGTATGGCCGCGACCTCGTCGCCCATAAGGTAGAACAGCGCTAAAAACCACCGGTTAATGGCAGCTGCGCTGAATTAGTAAGCCCGGTGCAAGGCAGAGCCTTGCACCGGGCTTGGGTTTTATTGATAGGCTCGAGCGATGCTATGCATTATACCAACCGATAAGAGACGGGGAAACAGGGTCGTGAGCCAGCCGGTTTTTGCGCGCGGCAGGGTATGTGCCGGCATAACAATAGAGGCAACCATGCAGGCACGTTTCATAAAACCCGATATCTTTACTCGGCACGCAGCCGCAGGCGGGCCGCTGCGATTTGTCTTTGCCGGCCGCTACCTGGATGCCAAAGACAGCGCGTAGATATTTATCGTCAATACATTTTCCGGGAAAAATGCCAAAGGGAGTAAGGTCATAGACTTCGGCGCAACTGAAAATTTCCATGCCATGCTCCCGCGCTATCGCGCTAAAACAGATCATTAGGCCGGCGAAAGCGTCGCCGCCATAATCCGTTCTAACCGTAATCCCCTGCCGGGTCAGCTTACGAAAATTATTTGTCGCCTTGCGGTATTCATCGGCCAAGCTGACAACAACCCGCCGGGTATAGCCCTCTAGCCGTGCAGCCAGTCCCGCGAAATTGCGACGGTGATATTCGTAGTCAGTTATATCGCTCACTAGTATGGGATCATAGCGCCAGATAAGTTTATCCGCTCCTATCCTCCCGGCAAGTTCCCGGAAATTTGCCATCGACTGCTCTACAGAAGGAGCATAGGGTTCCAGCAATGACGGATACCCTGTTAAGGTATAATGAAAATAGTAGCGGTAGCCTCGCGCTGATAATTCTGCTAGATAAGGAAGCAGTGGCCGGGCGTTTCGCGTCCAAAAAACGATGACGTCTACATCACGGGGATGCAGTGAAACATGCGAAACCTGTGTCCGGTTAAAAGGATTAACAACCGTGCAAAAGTTCGCCCGTATCCTATTCATAAACCATTCGGCGTAAAAAGCAGGTATGTCTGTCCTGCGGCTAGCGCTGATAATCAAGTTACTGCCTCCTTAGCTCATACGTATCCTGTTTCCATTATGGCACGGGCTAACCGCAAATAAAATATGAAAAAGGCTTTCAAGATCACTCCTGAAAGCCTTTTTCATGTTTTGGTGCGGTTGGTGAGATTTGAACTCACACGCCTTTTGGGCGCCACCCCCTCAAGATGGTGCGTCTGCCAGTTCCGCCACAACCGCATATTAGGGGGGGGAGGAAGATGTATACATTGATGGTGCGGTCGAGAGGACTTGAACCTCCATGGAGTTGCCCCCACTAGATCCTGAGTCTAGCGCGTCTGCCAATTCCGCCACGACCGCATGTAAGTTTTCTGGTGCCGAGGACCGGAATCGAACCGGTACGGGTGTTACCACCCGAGGGATTTTAAGTCCCTTGCGTCTGCCAGTTCCGCCACCCCGGCGGATAATGGAGCGGGTGATGGGAATCGAACCCACGCAACCAGCTTGGAAGGCTGGGGCTCTACCACTGAGCTACACCCGCATTATAGAATGGAGCTGATGGCCGGGATTGAACCGGCGACCTTATCCTTACCAAGGATACGCTCTGCCAACTGAGCTACACCAGCATGTTGGTTGCGGGGGCAGGACTTGAACCTGCGACCTTCGGGTTATGAGCCCGACGAGCTACCTACTGCTCCACCCCGCGATAGTATGGTGGAGGGGGTTGGATTCGAACCAACGAAGGCGATCGCCGGCAGATTTACAGTCTGCTCCCTTTGGCCACTCGGGAACCCCTCCGGTTTTGGTGACCCACGATGGACTCGAACCATCGACACCCTGATTAAAAGTCAGGTGCTCTACCAACTGAGCTAGTGGGTCATATTAAGTTGGCAGGGGCGGCTGGACTCGAACCAACGCATGCGGGAGTCAAAGTCCCGTGCCTTACCGACTTGGCTACGCCCCTATAATTGGCTCCCCGGGCAGGACTCGAACCTGCGACCGATCGGTTAACAGCCGATTGCTCTACCGACTGAGCTACCGAGGAATATACCGGCGTCTAC
>NZ_FNBU01000023.1 GCF_900102435.1 Sporolituus thermophilus DSM 23256
ACGCTTGTAGGTTGTGACATCTTCAAGCGACTGATACAGGATTTTCCGTATCGTTTGACGGGATAAACCGACTTCGCGGGATATCTGACGAATTGATTTTCGTTCTCTTATGTGCAGATCTTTGATATACTTATATGTGTCCACTTTGATCATCTCTTTCTCCTGCCTTCTGCTAAAAAGTTTGCCAACTTCTAGCATAGCAGGTTTGATGGTCAAGGTGGTCAACTTTTTCTCTAGCGTTTTTCGCTAAAGTGGTCAATTATTATGTTAGCAAATACACCTGCCACTGGTAACGATGAAAGACGACCGGCCGGTCGGGCTGTCAACAACAATAACCAGGCGTGAATTCGTCGCGTTAATTGATGGACAATTCTACCATATGCGCCGCCGCGCTCGTCCGGACGAATTGCCCAAGCGCTTGACCAACCGGCGAAAGCCGCCAAGGCGGAAGGGGCCGCGCGCAAGTTTATCAAGTCGTTTTGCGACGCGGCGGCGCGGAGCTATATTGTTGATTACCTGCGGCAGGAATACCAGGATTTTTATGCCAACACCGATTTCACTATTGCCAAGCGATTGGTCGATTTGGCGCTGGTTGCCGACAAGAACAATGCGGAACTCAAGCAGTTGTCGCAGCGCCTGCAGCTTCTGAGCGGCATAGGCAAGGAATTCGAGCGGGCCAGCAGGGACGACCGGCTGTTTCCGCTGGTTATATTGGACGCGATGCGCTGGTTTCATGAAGAATTCGATCTTTTAACAGATTTTAAGGATTCTCTATTAACGATGGCGAGCGAACAATATCTGTCCGATACGCCTATGTTTAATGAACTTTACGCCGCCGGGATCGTGTATCTAAAGAAAAAGTATCCATGTTTATACCGCTACTATCAAGAGCGGTGGCAAGAACTCTTTAAACAAAAAACCGCCGGCTTAAACCGCGACGAACGGCGCAGCCTGCGGCTTTAGGCTTTAGGGGTCCAGGCTTGACTTATCTTAAAAATTGACTTATTTTTGTTTGACACTCAAATACATTGACGTCGGCATATATTGCTGTTACCAAACCATTACTGATTTTGCTTTACTTTTAGTATTATTCTGGAATAATATAAAAGTAAAACAATAATTGCTTATAGGAGGTGGCTGTTATGTTTCTTGCTAAAATATCGGGAAAGGGTCAGCTTACCTTGCCTAGCGAGATTAGGCGAAAATATAACATTGGCAAAGCAAGCTATGTTCGTATTATCCAGCTTGAAGACGGCGTTAAACTGGTTCCGGTTAGTCAAGGAGGGATAGCTTCTTTGAAAGGTGTTGTTAAGGTGGACGGTGAACAGGATTTTGAGGCCATTCGCAAACAGGTGATGGAGGTCAAACTAGAGGGTCAGGCTTGACTTGTTTTTTAAATTGACTTATTTTGCTGTAATTGGCCGGCTACGGAGTAACGCGGGTAATCCCGGGTATCCGGGTGAAGTGGTGGTCAAAAGTGCATATGGTTGTGTAGCCCCATTCCAACATCCTGGCAGCGATCAGGGCATCTGACCATTTAATGTTCTTTCCCCAAAACAGGTCTAAGGAAGTGTGGACTACGCTGGCTTCGATGCCGAGAGGGAGTACGCCGGGCAGGTTAAACCAGTCTCTGACGGTAGCAACTATTTCTTCCTTAGGAACTTTCATTCCGGATAATACATAGATAACATCGGAAATCACAGGCACAGGCACCAAAAGGACTATCTCACCGGCTTCGGCTCTTTGCAGGAGGTTAAAGACCTTACTAGCCTGGTCCGGGACATCATTTAAAACCGCCCGCAGGATGATATTGGCATCAATAACCAAGTTCTTTACGCCGGTCACTTTCCATGTTCTCCCTCAGTTCGTAAGCATTAACGATCTTTTCTGTATTTGCGTATTTTTGCAGCCGTCCGATCACTTGGGCGGCAGTCGTTGGCCTTTCAACAACAACGACACCGTCATATCTTACCCGAAAGCGGACTTTGCCGCCATTGGGTACACCTAAATAGTCGCGGACTGGCTTGGGGATAGTGACTTGTCCTTTTTCGGTAACAGTAGCCCATGCATCATACTCTACCGGCACCATTTTGCTTACCTCCATCCATAATTCCTTACATATTATTATAAAGTAATGAAAAAATGCCGTCAAGGCAAGGGGTCAGGCTTGACTTATTTGAAAAATTGACTTATTTTGGCGAAAAGTGTGGGCGAAAAGTATGGGCCGTCTTTTGATATAATATGGTTGAAGTAGCTGAACGGGAGGTTTTCGCGGGTGTTTACGCGGGCGGAAATCATAAAGAAACTGCGGGAAAACATTACCTTGCACCGCCCCATTATCGGCGTGGCCGTTGGTTCGGGCTTTTCCGCCCAACAGGCGGCCGCCGGTGGCGCGGACTTTTTATTGGTACTCAACGCCGGCCGTTTCCGGGCGGCGGGGGTAAGCTCGCTGGCCGCCCTGATGCCATTTGCCAACAGCAATGAACTTGTCTTTGACGTCGGCTGCAAAGAAATCCTGCCGCGGGTCAAAAACACGCCCGTGGTTTTTGGTGTCTGCGCCACCGATCCTACGACCGACCATGACAGTCTAATAGCGAGCATAATTAAAAACGGTTTCCACGGCGTAAATAACTTTCCGACCGTCGGGCTGATCGATGGCGTACTCCGCAGCGCCCTTGAGGCGGAGGGTTTGGGATTTGACCGGGAAGTCGCGTTCATGGCTCGAGCCGTCGACGCCGGGTTATTTACGGTCGCGTTTGTATTTGACCCGCTGCAGGCGCAAAAAATGGCCCGCGCGGGCGTAGATATCGTATGCGCTCACCTGGGTTTTACGGCCGGCGGCCGGACCGGGATAAAAAGTGCGCTGCCGCTAGAGGACGGGCTAAAGCTCGCAGGCGAGATCTTCGCGGCGGTTGATGCCGAAAACAGCCGCGCGATCAAAATGGTATACGGCGGCCCGATAATAACGCCGCAGGAAGCCGACTTTTTCTATGCCAATACCGGCGCGGTCGGCTACATTGGCGGTTCGGCTTTTGAAAGGATACCGGCGGAAACCAAAATCGAGGAAATAACCGGCCAGTTCAAGAGCATTGCCACTTTGCAAAAAGAAAACGAGTCGCTACGGCGCGAACTGCGCAAGAAGAAGAATTACGACGACATTGTCGGGCAAAGCCGGATCATGCAGCAAATGTTTGAGATCGTCAGCAAAGTGGCGGACAAGGATATCAACGTGTTGGTGTGCGGCGAGAGCGGTACCGGCAAGGAACTGGTCGTGAAGGCGATTCACTCCAACAGTCCCCGTTTCAATCAACCGTTTATCAAAGTGAACTGCGCGGCCATCCCCGAAACATTGCTCGAAAGCGAGCTGTTCGGGCACGAAAAAGGCGCCTTTACCGGTGCCACTCGGCAAAGACTGGGCTTGTTCGAGATGGCCCATAAAGGAACGCTCTTCCTCGACGAAATTGGCGAGATGAGCCTTAGTGTTCAGGCCAAACTGTTGCGGGCGATCCAACAACAGGAGTTTCAACGGGTCGGCGGCAGCAAAACCATTAAGGTCGATGTTCGGATTATCTGCGCCACCAATATGGATCTGCATAATGCCGTGGCGCAGGGCAGATTTCGGGAAGACCTATACTACCGCCTGAATGTCGTTACCATCAGGACCCCGCCGCTGCGTAGCCATAAAGAAGATATTCCTTTGTTGGTAAACTTCTTTCTGGGCAAAATCCGCGAGAAATTCAAGCGCGATATCCGCCGGCTCACGCCCCGGGCGCTGGACGCGCTATTGGCTTACGATTGGCCCGGCAATGTACGGGAACTTGAGCATACCTTAGAGAGCGCCGCGGTTTTATGCGACCACGATTATATCGATATCCAGGATTTGCCGGCCCATCTGCACCTTGCCGACGCGGTCGACGCCACGCCGCGCAGCAAAATCATCGCCAACGCCAGGCAAAATTCGGCCATGCTCGAGCAGCAGCTCATTGCCGAAGCCCTGGCCAAATTCGCCTGGCATCGGGGAAAAGCAGCGGCATATCTGGGGATTACCCGGCGGACGCTGTACAATAAAATAAAAAAATATGGGCTGGAAGACGGTAGGAGCGGCCAATGAGAAATCATTTCCCAATAATGGGAAAGATTGTTCTCGTTGGCTATTTTTTGGCCATTGGCATATTTGCGAATTTTTGCTAAATTAACACATCGGTGGGCAAGTTATTGGGAATTTGGTTCCCAATGGCTTGCACATATTTACTGGCGAAACGGCTTGGCATGGAAGTTGCAATGATTATACCGTGTAAACAATAGCGTGATAGGGAGGGGGACAATGGACAAGAGCGTACTCATTCTGGGGACCCTTGACACGAAAGGCCATGAATTCAAGTACCTCAAGGACATCATCGAAAGCACCGGGGTAAAGACGTTGGTTATCAACGCCGGGATCAAGGGCGCACCCGTATTTACGCCCGACATTTCAAGCGCCGAAGTAGCCCGAGCCGGTGGCATGGAGCTGTCCGAGCTGATCGCCCGAGATGATCGCGGGTTGGCCATCGACGTCATGATGAAAGGCGCGGTCAACGTCGTGACCGGCCTTTACCGGCAAGGCAAAGTTGCCGGGATAATCAGCCTGGGTGGTACGGCCGGCACGACGATTGGGACGGCGGCCATGCAGGCGCTGCCGGTCGGGGTGCCCAAAGTGATGGTGTCCACGGTGGCATCCGGCGATACCCGTCCTTATGTCGGTTTTAAAGATATTACGATGATGCACTCGGTGGTCGATATTTCCGGTATCAACAGCTTGTCTCGCCAGATTTTGGCCAACGCCGCCTTCGCCGTAGCCGGCATGGCCAAGGGCGTGGTGCCGCCGGCGAAGGAAAAACCTTTGCTTGGCGCCACGATGTTTGGCGTCACTACGCCGTGCGTTACCAAAGTCAGGGAATTTTTCGAGGCGCGTGGCTACGAGGTGCTCGTTTTCCACGCTACCGGCACGGGCGGCCGGGCCATGGAAGGGCTGATCAAGGACGGCTATATAAAAGGCGTGCTCGATATTACCACCACCGAGTGGGCCGACGAGCTGGTCGGGGGGATATTGAATGCCGGGCCGGAGCGGTTGGAGGCCGCCGGTAAAGCCGGTATTCCGCAGGTCGTATCCGTCGGGGCGCTGGATATGGTAAATTTCGGGCCGCGCGACACAGTGCCCGCCAAGTTTAAACACCGCAAATTTTATCAGCACAATCCCACCGTCACCTTAATGCGGACTACCGTCGAGGAGTGTGCCAGGCTGGGCGAAATTATCGCCGAAAAATTAAACCAGACGACCGGCCCTACGGCGCTGTTTTTGCCGCTGAAAGGGGTCTCGCTGCTCGACGTGGAAGGCAAGCCCTTCTACGGGCCGGAGGAAGACGCCGCCTTGTTTGCCAAACTGCGGGAAAACATCGACCGCGGCAAGGTAGAACTTATTGAACTTGACACCCACATAAACGATGAAAGTTTTGCCTTGGCCATGGCGCAGAAAATGCTCAGCATGTTAGAGGCCAATAAATAGATAGGGGGAAGGAACATGGCAATTAAGCGTGAAGAAATTCTCAGGCGGATCAAGGAACAAGTCGCCAAGGGGCAGCCGGTGATCGGCGCGGGCGCCGGTACCGGTATCTCGGCAAAAAGCGCCGAGGCCGGCGGCGTCGACCTCATCGTCATCTATAACTCGGGTCGGTACCGCATGGCCGGCCGGGGCTCACTGGCCGGGCTCATGCCCTACGGGGACGCCAACGCCATTGTCGTGGAAATGGCCAGCGAGGTGTTGCCGGTGGTGAAAAATACGCCGGTTCTGGCCGGGGTTTGCGGCACCGACCCGTTCCGGCTGATGGATGTCTTTTTGAAACAACTAAAAGAAATGGGCTTTTCCGGTGTGCAGAACTTTCCGACGGTTGGGCTCTGTGACGGCAAGTTCCGGCAAAATCTTGAGGAAACCGGGATGGGCTATGACCTTGAGGTGGAAATGATCGCCAAAGCGCACGCTTTGGACCTGCTTACCACGCCATACGTGTTCTCTGAAGACGATGCCAGAAAAATGACGGCGGCCGGCGCCGACATTCTCGTTGCCCACATGGGGCTTACAACCAAGGGCAGCATTGGCGCCCACACCGCCCTGACGCTTGATGAGTGCGTCGAGAAGATCCAGTCCATTCATGACGCCGCCAAAGAAGTCAACCCCGGCGTTTTGGTCATGTGCCACGGCGGGCCGATCGCCGAACCGGAAGATGCCGCGTACGTTTTAGCCAGAACCAAAGGCGTTATCGGTTTTTACGGCGCCTCGAGCATGGAACGCCTACCGACCGAAAAGGCGATTGCCGCTCAGGTAAGGGCGTTTAAAGAAATCAAGCTTTAACTTAATTTTCAGGCAAAATATGCGTTATAAAAAAGACGGCGCGAGCAGCGCCGTCTTTTGATATAATATGGGTAGTTAAACATTAAACACGGTCAGGCTCGACTTATTTTCAAAAATTGACTTATTTTTGCGTAAAATACATACTTGGTTTAATCTGCTAATAGACAGACCGGTATTTCCTTAACTTGTGTTAAACGCTTATCATTAGTTTAAAATGCATCGGCGCCGGCATATATTGCTATTGCCAAGTGAATGGCGTCGGGAGTGCGCAAGCCATAGCCGGCGCGGAGATCAGCGGCCAGGTCGGCGACGGCAAGATTGACATCTACTAAAGTGAGATTGGGGAAATTTTTTTAGCAAAAGACAATAGGCGTTTTCTAGTTCATAGTTTTTCAAGCCTTTCGGCAGGGTTAGCACTTCGGTAAGCGTCAACGCGGATGCAAACCCTCGCAATTGTCCGGACTGTATTTTGTCAAAGATGACTTGCAATATATCGGCATATTGATTGTCTTCAAAAAAATAAATGAAACAATTGGTGTCAAGCGCTATGGTACTGATGCGGTCTAAGCGGCGGGCGATAGCTACTGCCATGAGTTGCGTTCACCTTCGAGATAGTTGTC
The DNA here is from genome assembly GCF_900102435.1 of Sporolituus thermophilus DSM 23256. Lineage (NCBI taxonomy): Bacteria > Bacillati > Bacillota > Negativicutes > Selenomonadales > Sporomusaceae > Thermosinus > Thermosinus thermophilus. Next base: position 7,006 of record NZ_FNBU01000023.1, read on the forward strand.
GTTATCGACTTGACGCCAAATTTCTTTGCCTAATCCCCGGATATGTTGGGCGAAGTTTTGGGGTTTGACCATAATTGTTATTTGACCGGTTGCTTCGTTAATGTCCCAGATTATGGCGTCGCCTTCTTTGAGATTTTTCTTCTGGCGAATTGCTTGGGGAATTACCACTTGAAATTTTTTACCAATCTTGGTTTCGTAGGACATATAATTCACCTTCTGACAAATTAGTTTTTGGTAATACCATTTTAATGTTTATCAGATTGTGTTTCAATATAACAAAGATATATATTAACTTGTTTTGTACAATAAACTTGGACCAAAAAACGGCGCGAATCGTGCCGTTTTTTGCTATAATTAAGGGAAGAAACGAAAGGAAGGTTTCAATGAATCTACTCTTTTGGCGTAAGGATAAAGACGATGCGCGGCACGAGCAGCTGGCGGCGCAGCTGACAGCGATCCAGGACGGCTTGGCCAACTTGAGCGAGCGGCTGGCGGCCGACGCGGACGAGTGGCAGGAAATAAGCGATCAGCTGGCCAAACTGGCCCGGCTGCAATATAAGTCAAGCCAGGAAATAACCGGCAGGCTGGCCGATGTGGACCAGCGCCTGGCGGCACTGGCGGCCGCCCAGGCCGAAACCGTGGTGCGGGAGGAAACATTACAGTCGCTTGCTTGGCAGCGGCAATACTTAGTTGATATATTATTGCAGCAACTTGACGAATTGGATCGGGCCTGCGCCGGACTAAACGGCGAGACAGGCGCTGCCTGGCGTGAGCTGCTGACGACCTGGGCCGAGCGGCTGGTGGCCGCGCTGGAGGCGGTCGGCCTTTATGAACTAAACGTTACCGGCCAAACATTCGACCCTGCGGTGGCGAACGCGGTCGGCAGCATTCGCCGCCGGCAGCCAACACAAGGCACCGTGCCATATGAAGTGGCCGAGGTGGTCAGGCGCGGTTTTCGGGACGGCGCCGGCCGAGTGGTGCGCAAGGCGGAAGTAATTACCTATCAGGAGGGGGAATGAGCACATGACCAATCAGGCGCGCCCGATTGTGGGCATTGATCTTGGTACAACCAACTCGGCGGTCGCCTATATCAATAACGGCAAACCGGAGATTATCCCATCGCCGCATGGGCAGCGCATCATCCCCTCGGTAGTAATGATCGGCCTGGATGGCAAGGTGCATGTTGGCGAAACGGCCCGGGCGGCGCAGATCGCCATGCCTGACCGGGTCGTCGCCGCCGTCAAGCGCAAAATGGGTTCGACCGAGCCGGTCATGATGGCGGGCCAGGCGTTTTTGCCCCAGGAAATTTCGGCGATGATCTTACGCGAACTCAAAAGTTATGTCGATGCTAAATTCGGCCCCGGCGAAAAAGAGGCGGTCATCACCGTGCCGGCTTATTTTACCGACGAGCAGCGTCGGGCGACAAAGCAGGCCGGTGAACTGGCCGGCTTTATCGTCGAGCGGATTATTAATGAGCCGACGGCGGCGGCCATGGCATTTGGCCTGGAGCGGCTGGAGGAAGATAAGCACATCCTCGTGTATGACCTGGGCGGCGGCACGTTTGACGTGTCGATTGTGGAAATGATGAGCGGCGTTTTAGAGGTGAAGGCCTCGGCCGGCAACAACCATTTGGGCGGGGAAGATTTTGACTGGCGGCTGGTCGGCTGGCTGGCCGACAAAATCCGCAAAGCCCACGGCGTCGATCCCATGAAGGACCTGCGCGCCAAAAGCCTGCTCAAAGAGCAGGCCGAGCGCATCAAAAAAGAGCTGTCAACCGTCGACAAAGTCGAAATCCACCTGCCGCTGGTCACAATGAAAAACGACCAGCCGGTCGGGCTATCGACAACCATCACCAAACGCGAGTTTGTCGCCCTGATCGACGATCTGCTGGCGGAAACAATTGCCTGTGTGCGGCAGGTACTGGCCGATGCCGGCCTTGCTCCCGGCGACATTCACGACGTTCTGCTGGTCGGCGGTTCTACCCGTATCCCCAGGGTGCGGGAATTGATTACTGAATTTTTCAAAAAGGAGCCGCGCTGCGATATTCATCCGGACGAAGCCGTGGCGCTGGGGGCGGCCGTGCAGGCCGGGCTCAAGGCAGGGCTACTGGCCGACAGCGGCATGGTTGTCACCGATGTCGCGCCGTTCTCGCTAGGCGTCGCCGTTATTGGCGAGTACCGCGGCGAGATGCGAAGCGGCGTATTTCACGCGATCATTCCGCGCAACACGACCGTGCCGGTGACGCGGACCCACCGGTTTTACACCGCCGCGCCGGGCCAGACGGAAGCGGAGATTGAGATTTATCAGGGCGAGCATGAACTGGTTAAACATAACCATTGCCTTGGCAAGTTCAGGCTGAAGGGAATTCCACCCAACTGGCAGGAGAGCCAGCCCATCGACGTGACTTATCGCTACAACCTTAACGGCATCTTGGAAGTCACGGCCAAATGCGTGACCAACAATAAGGAAGCCAGCCTGACCGTGCATGATGCCTTGGAGCGGGATTCCGCGCAGGCGTTTCAGCAGAGTTTGGACAAGCTGCGGGCGCTGTATGAAAATGCACCGGCGGCTGCGGACGACGTGAACGACGAATTTGATGATGAGGACTGGCTGGACGATCTCGACGCTACGGATGGCGACGACGATGAAAATGACGGCGAGCCCGCGGTACGTACGTGCGACCAGTTGAAAAGCGAAATCGGGCTGATGCTTATCGAACTGGAGGAGCTCGGCCGCACCGGCGACGAACTGACGCGGCGCAAACTCAAGAAACTGGAGCAAAAACTGGTGCAGGCCAGTCAAGGCGATGATGCGGCGGTGCTACAGCAGGCGATTGACGAGGCGATAGATGCGCTCATTGACCTCAAACTGCGGGAGGAATAGGAATGGCGAAGCAGGAAAGCCTTTTCTTTGACGAACTTGCCGGTGCCGACGAGCCGGCCGAACAAAGCGGGCAGGCAAAGACGAAGGCCGCAGGCCGGCCGCGCCGGCGCCGTAAGAAAGCCAACCGCGAGGTCGAGGACTACTACGCGCTGCTTGGCGTTGACGCCGCTGCCGACATGCCGGCGCTCAAACGCGCCTACATTGCCAAAACCAAAGAATTTCCGCCGGAAACCCATCCGGAAGAGTTTCAGAAAATTCGTGTAGCATATGACGTTTTACGCGATCCGGAGCGGCGCAAAGAGTACGATATCCTGCGCCAATACGGGGAAACGGTGGAGGATTTGCTGCGGGAGGCGACCAGTAAGCCGACAATTAACCGCAATACCATTAATCTGCTCAAACGGGCGGTGGACATTGACCCGGACAATCGCAAAGCCCGCTCGGCCTTGGCGTTTGCCTATTTTGCGACCGACCGGCCCCAGGAAGCGTACGGACAATTCTACCATATGCGCCGCCGCGCCCGTCCGGACGAATTGCCCAAGTTATGGTGCGATCTAGTTGCCATGCTGGTGCAGACCAATCGGACGGCGGAAGCGCTGGCCGAAGCCAAGCGGTTTCTTGCCACCTATCCCCGGGCGGCGGCCGCGGCCTGGGATACGCTATTGGAGGCGTATGAGCTGGCGGGACGGGAACAAGAACTGCTGGCCGATATTGAACAATTAATCCGGGAACTAACGGAGCCGGTGGTGGAGGATATTGCCTTGTACAGCGCCTGGCTTAGTCTAGCGGAGGCGCTTGACCAACCGGCGAAAGCGGCCAAGGCGGAAGGGGCCGCGCGCAAGTTTATCAAGTCGTTTGGCGACGCGACGGCGCGGAGCTATATTGTTGATTACCTGCGGCAGGAATACCAGGATTTTTATGACAACACCGACTTCGCTATTGCCAAGCGATTGGTCGATTTGGCGCTGGTTGCCGACAAGAACAATGCGGAACTCAAGCAATTGTCGCAGCGCCTGCAGCTTCTCAGCGGCATAGGCAAGGAATTCGAGCGGGCCAGCAGCGACGACCGGCTGTTTTCGCCGGTTATATTGGACGCAATGCGCTGGTTTCATGAAGAATTCGATCTTTTAACAGATTTTAAGGATTCTCTATTAACAATGGCGAGCGAACAATATCTGTCCGATACGCCTATGTTTAATGAACTTTACGCCGCCGGGATCGTGTATCTAAAGAAAAAGTATCCATGTTTATACCGCTACTATCAAGAGCGGTGGCAAGAACTCTTTAAACAAAAAACCGCCGGCTTAAACCGCGACGAACGGCGCAGCCTGCGGCTTTAGGGGTCTGGCTTGACTTGTTTTTAAAATTGACTTATTTTTGCGCAAGACATATGTGCGGTATGAAATGAAAAAGACGGCTATAGATATGCCGTCTTTTGGTATAATATGGCCAGGAGTATTTTTCCAGAAGGAAGGGCTTGACATGTACCATACCGATTCAGCCGATATCCGTTGGAAGCAGCGGTATCAGAATTTTGCCAAAGCGGTCGCCCAGCTGACCGAGTTCGTCGAAAAGGATAAGGCCTGGCTCATTTCATTTCTCAGACTTTATAATGTTGATAATTCGCTCGACTACTTCCCGCATTTTAGAACGCGTTAATGAGCCAATACGATATAAAATAATATTATGATCAGCGGTAAATAAACGGTTTGGCCTGATATTGCTGCTTCTGTTAAGTTTGCCATCGCGCATGTCTTGATCGGTAAAAGCTATGGCATAATCATCGCTAACATTCTGACTGGTAATTTGACATAGGATTAAATCATCACCTTTAAGCGAAGCGACTACCAATGCAGGCCGACGTTTTGCCTGAGTTAAATCGGAAAAGGGGAAGGGGACGACAACTACATCACCTTTTACAAATCGGCCCATGCGTCATCTTCCTCTTGCCGTAGCCAATCTTTTGCCAAAACACTCTCGCTTAACAGGGCTGAAGAAAACTTTTCTTGGGCAGTTTTTGCCTTTAGGAAACGGATAAAATCCAATACTTCGGCTAGAATTGGTTCAGACACATTTTCTAATTCCTTAAGTAAAATTTCTTTATGCAGCATTTACCGTCACTCCTACCGTTTAATAATTTGGAGATACCGTTATATTTTGATTAATATTATTATATCATACTGCGCCCCAAAATCGAAAATCGCAGGCGTTTTGACGCAAGACATATGTGCGGTATGAAATGAAAAAGACGGCTATAGGTATGCCGTCTTTTGGTATAATATGGCCAGGAGTATTTTCCGGAAGGAAGGGCTTGAAGCATGTACCGTACCGATTCAGCCGATATCCGTTGGAGGCAGCGGTATCAGAATTTTGCCAAAGCGGTCGCCCAGCTGACCGAGTTCGTCGAAAAGGATGAACTGAACAAGTTTGAAGTACAAGGCCTGATCCAGTGTTTTGAGTATACCTTTGAACTTGCCTGGAAAACGGCGAAAGATTATTTGGAAGCTCAGGGATTTGTGGTAAAAAGTCCCCGGCAGGCGCTTCAAACGGCTTTCCAGGCAGGGCTTATTGCCGACGGTCACACTTGGATTGATGCTCTTGAAAAGCGCAAGCTGATGGCCCATACGTATAATGAAGGTTTGGCGAGAGAAGCTGAAGGCCTAATTCGCGCAAAATATTATCCGGTTATAAAAGCGCTTTACCATGAATTGGCGAGGTTATATAATGGCTGATAAATGCTTTGGCTTGACCCGTTCGGATATGGCGTATATCGTGTCGGTAATCCAAGAATTTCCCGAGATAAAAAAAGCGGCCATTTTCGGCTCACGGGCTAAGGGAAACTACAAGCCAGGCTCAGATGTGGATATCGCCGCTGAAAGAACATATCGACCGGGTTGGGAAAATAATCTTTGAACGGGGTCTACAGGCTTGACTTATTTTAAAAATTGACTTATTTTTGTTTGATACTGAAATGCATCGACGTCGGCATATATTGCTGTTACCAAGTGAATGGCGTCGAGAGGGATGATTTTGCTTTACTTTTAGTATTATTCTGGAATAATATAAAAGTAAAACAATAATTGCTTATAGGAGGTCAACAACCAAGAGCGAGATTAGGCGAAAATATAAAATTGACAAAGCAAGCTATGTTCGTATTATCCAGCTTGAAGACGGCGTTAAACTGGTTCCGGTTAGTCAAGGAGGGATAGCTTCTTTGAAGGGTGTTGTTAAGGTGGACGGTGAACAGGATTTTAAGGCCATTCGCAAACAGGTGATGGAGGCCCGTTATAATGAAGATCATTGATGCCAATGTTATCTTAAGGTACCTTACCAACGATGTTCCGGATCAGGCGAAACGGGTTGAGAAATTACTTGAAAAAGTAGAAGCGGGAGATGAAGATGTCTTTCTTCCTGATATTATCCTAGCCGATATAATATGGATACTTGAGGGATATTATAAACAACCAAGAGAGCGGATTCGGGATTGGATTACTACATTACTGAGCTTGCGAGGACTGAAGTTTTCAGATAAAAACATTGCGTTGGATGCCTTGGATATTTATGTTGATAAAGGTATCGATTGGTCGGATGCGTTTACAGCCAGCCAAATGATAAACCGAGGAATTGCTGAGATATATTCATTTGATAAGCACTTCGATCGAATTGCTAATATTACTAGAGTTGAGCCATTAGGGGATCAGGCTTGACTTATTTGAAAAATTGACTTATTTTGCCCTGGCCCTGGGAGGCAGCTCGAAGTAAAAAACCGCGGGAGGTTGGCTATAGATGTGCAATGTCGATAATAGAGAGCAGCTATTGTTAATGGTCAAAAAAATAGTAACCCATGCTTTTGCCGGCCAACCGGTGCGGATCTATTTATTTGGCTCTTGGGCACGCGGCGAAGAACGGCCATCATCGGACATTGATATTGCGATCGACCACAATGGCTGCGTGGCACGTAGCGTTTTTGCCAATGCGCGCGAAATGCTGGACGAAGCGCCAGTGCCGTACCGTGTGGACCTGGTCGACTTGACGACGGCTACGCCAGAGCTTGTGGCTAAAGTGAGAGATGAGGGGATACTGTGGCAAGATTGAATGAGCGGCTTGAGCTGGCAGCAAAAGCGTTAGCCAGATTTGATGAAACGTTGGCGATTGACAAGGCGACGCCGATTGAGCGCGATGCCGCAATTCAGCGGTTTGAATTTACGTTTGAGGCTGTGTGGAAGGCGGCTAAGGACTACCTGTTTGAGCAGGAAGGGATTGACGCCGCATCACCTAAAGGCGTGATCCGGCATTGTCGGGAAGTAGGTATTTTGACTGCCAAAGAAGCCCAGGAAGCGCTAACCATGACTGATGACCGCAATTTAACAGTTCATACTTATAATGAGCCGTTAGCGGCAGCTATATATAGCCGGTTGCCGGCATACCGCGATATTTTAGCGAATTGGCTTGCGCGCTTGCGGGGGCAGGCTTGACTTATTCAAAAAACTTATCCTAACAATTAAAATAGGTGTTTAAGATCATAACTTGAAGGGAAAAATGCAATTTTTCCCGAATTTTTGTTTATAAATACTAATTTTGGTAATAAAAGTAGTCGAGAAGGAGGAATGCAGGCATGAAGGTCATCATCTTGGCAGGCGGCGGCGGCACCCGTCTGTTCCCTTTGTCTCGTGCCGGTTTCCCCAAGCAGTTTTTGAAACTGGACGGCGGCATGTCGCTGCTGGCGCTTACGGTCAAGCGGTTTTTGGCGGTGGCCAGGCCGGCCGACATCGTAGTCGTGACCAATAAAGACTATGTTCACCATGTCAAGGCCGAGCTGGCGGCCGCTGGCGCATCAGATGCCCACGTCGTCTTGGAACCGGCGGCGCGCAACACGGCACCGGCGATTGCCCTGGCGGCGCGGTACTGCCTGGACGAGCTGGGGGCGCAGCCGGGCGAGGTGCTTTTCGTCACGCCGTCCGACCACATTGTCCGACCGGTTGAGGTCTTTGGCCGGAGCGTCCGGCAGGCGGCCGAGCTGGCGGCGGCCGGGCGCATCGTGACGTTCGGCGTAAAGCCGGACAAACCGGAAACAGGCTACGGCTACATCCAGGCCGGGGCCAAGCTCGGCGCAGGCTTTGCGGTGGATTCATTCAAGGAAAAACCGGATAAAGCCACGGCGGAAAAGTATCTGGCCGCCGGCAACTACTACTGGAATTCCGGTATGTTCGCCTTTACCGTTGGCTGTCTAATGGACGAGCTGAAGGCTTGTCAACCTGACATTTATCAACTGGCGTCCCGGCCGTTCGGCGAAGTGCTGGCAGATTTCGCGCTCATGCCGGATATTTCCATCGACTATGCGGTGGCGGAAAAGTCCAAGAAAGTGGCCGTCATCCCCTTTACCGGCTACTGGAACGACATCGGCTCGTGGGACGCCATTTACGAAGTGCTGGATAAGGACGCCGACGGCAACGCCGTGAAAGGCGACTGCCTGGCGCTGGACTGCTCGAGTTCGCTCCTCTTGGGGCACAGCCGGCTCATCGCCGGAATCGGCCTGGAGGACGTGCTGGTCGTCGAGACCGACGACGTTATTCTCGTCGCTAAAAAGGGCGAGTCCCAGAAGGTGAAGGACCTGGTGGCCGAGCTCAAGGCCCGGGGCCGGCGCGAAGCGCAAGAACATACTACCGTCTACCGGCCGTGGGGCAGCTACACCGTGCTCGGTGAGGGGCCCGGCTACAAGATGAAAAAGATTGTCGTCAACCCCGGGCAGCGGCTCAGCCTGCAAATGCACTACCACCGCAGCGAGCACTGGATCGTGATCAGCGGCACGGCCAAAGTGACCATCGGCGATACCGAGCAGATGGTGCATGAGAACGAGAGTGTGTTTGTACCCCAGTCGACCAAGCACCGTCTGGAAAACCCGGGCCGCATCCCGCTTGAGCTGATCGAGGTGCAGAACGGGAAATACCTGGAAGAGGACGATATTGTCCGGTTTGAGGACATTTACGGGAGAACCTGAATTTAACCGCAATGATGAAAACCGTTATTCAACCACGGAGAACGCAGAGAGCGCGATATTCATCGCGCTAAAGATTAAAGTAAAAATATTTCTCTGTGTCCTCCGCGGTTCTTTATTCCATGTTTTGAAGTTTAAGGTTTTTCGCGGAGGACACGGAGGCGCAATGTTCATTGCGCTAAAGCAAGTATCCTTAAATACAGTTCTCCGCGCGCTCTGTGGTTAAAAATATTAATAAGGAGGTAGTGGTTATGGAAATCACGACAGCAGCGTTTAAAGCATATGATATTCGTGGGCGGGTGCCGGAAGAGCTGAACGAGGAGCTGGCGTACCGCACCGGCCGGGCGTATGTGGATATTTTCGGCGCCAAAAAAGTAGTAGTCGGCCGGGACGTGCGGCTGTCCGGGCCGGCGCTCAGGGACGCGCTGGTGCAAGGGCTGAACGACAGCGGCTGCGACGTGGTGGACATTGGCGTCTGCGGGACCGAGATGGTGTATTTTGCTACGGCGCATCTGGGGCTCGACGGCGGCATCATGATCACCGCCAGCCACAATCCCCAGGACTACAACGGCATGAAGCTGGTGCGCGAGGGGGCCCGTCCCATTAGCGGTGACAGCGGGCTCAAGGACATCGCCGCGCGCGTTAGCGCCGGACAGTTTGCGCCGGCGGCGACGCGCGGCAAGGTCGAGGCACATGATATTTTGCCCGCCTATGTGGAGCATCTCCTGACATATATCGACCGGAGCGCGCTCAAACCCCTCAAAGTGGTGGTCAACGCCGGCAACGGCTGCGCCGGGCCGATTATCGACGCCCTTGAGCCGCATTTGCCGTTTGAATTCATTAAAGTCAACCATGAGCCGGACGGAACCTTCCCCAACGGCATCCCCAACCCCTTGCTGGTGGAAAACCGGGCGGCCACCGCCGACGTTGTCCGGCAGGCGGGCGCGGACGTCGGCATCGCCTGGGACGGCGACTTTGACCGCTGCTTTTTGTTCGACGAGAAAGGCGAGTTCATCGAAGGCTATTATCTTGTCGGCTTTTTGGCCCAGGCCATGCTTAAGCGCTATCCCGGAGCCAAAATTATCCACGACCCGCGCCTTACCTGGAACACGATCGAGCTTGTCCGCGCGGCCGGCGGCATCCCCGTGATGACCAAGACCGGCCACGCCTTCATGAAAGAGCGCCTGCGGGCCGAGGACGCCGTCTACGGCGGCGAGATGTCGGCCCACCACTACTTCAAGGACTTTGCCTACTGCGACAGCGGCATGATCCCCTGGCTGATGGTGCTGGAGATCATGTGCCGGGAAGGGCGGCCGCTGTCGGTACTGATGCGCGAGCGCATGTTGTGTTACCCGGTAAGCGGCGAAATCAACCGGGAGGTGGCCGACGGAGCCGCGGTGGTGCGCGCCATCGAGGCAAAATACGCGCCGGGCGCGCTGGTCGTCGACCATACCGACGGCTTGAGCGTGGAGTACGCGAACTGGCGGTTTAACGTGCGTATGTCCAACACCGAGCCGCTGCTCCGGCTAAACGTGGAGACCAGGTGCGACACGCGGCTGCTGGAGGAAAAGACGCAGGAACTCTTAGCGTTTATTGACGGAATTAAATTTTAAACCATAGAGATATTCATGCCAATAAATTGGCACCACAAAAGCATGAAAACTGTTATTCAACCGCGGAGCGCACGGAGAGTGCGATATACATCGCACTTTGGATTTTTAATTAAATTTAAAAAATTTTTCTCTGTGTCCTCCGTGGTTCATTAAAGGAGATATTTATGCAACCAAAACAAAGAATCAAAAAAGCCGTCATCCCGGCCGCCGGGCTGGGGACGCGGTTTTTACCGGCCACCAAGGCGCAGCCGAAAGAAATGCTGCCCATCGTCGACAAGCCGGCGATCCAATATATAATTGAAGAAGCCATCGACTCCGGCATTGAGGAAATCCTCATTATCACCGGCCGCAACAAGCGGGCCATCGAGGACCATTTCGACCGGGCGATCGAGCTGGAAATGACGCTAAAAGCCCAGGGGAAATACGACCTCCTAGGCCTTATTGAAGAACTGGCCAATGTGACCATCCATTACGTGCGGCAAAAAGAAGCCAAGGGGCTGGGGCACGCCGTACTGTGCGCCAAGCAGTTCGTGGGCCAGGAGCCGTTTGCCGTGCTTCTTGGCGACGACATAATCGACGCGCCGGTGCCCTGCCTCAAGCAGCTCTTAGACGTCTACGAAGATTGCCCCGGCACGATCGTCGGCGTGCAGGAAGTGCCGGCCAGCCGCGTGTCAAGTTACGGCATCGTCAAGCCGGTCCCGGTGAAAGAAAACCTCTGGCGGGCCATTGACCTGGTGGAGAAGCCGAAAGTGGAAGAAGCTCCCTCCCGGCTGGCCGTGCTGGGCCGCTATATTATTGAACCCGAGATTTTCGCCATCCTGGAAAAGACCGAACCGGGGCGCGGCGGCGAGATCCAGCTCACCGACGCCCTGCGCCGCTTGGCGGCAATGCAGCCTGTCTACGCCTTCAACTTCGCCGGCCGCCGCTACGACATCGGCGACAAGCAGGGGTATCTGGAGGCGACGGTCGAGTTTGCCCTCAAGCGGCCCGACCTCAGAGACAAATTTTTGCGCTACCTCATCAAGACGGTTGGGCCGATCATTGCGAGCGAAGAAGCGGCGGCGAGCGAAGCGCCGGGCAAAGGAGAAGGAGAAAGCTAATGAAGCTGTTAGTAACCGGCGGCGCCGGGTATATCGGGAGCCATACGGTGCATGAACTCGTCCGGGCCGGCCATACGGTGACGGTGTTTGATAACCTTTCGAAAGGCCACCGTGCGGCGGTGCCGGCCGAGGTGCCGCTGATCGTCGGCGACCTGCGGGACCGGGACCTGCTAATCAAAACGCTGCGCGAGCACCAAATCGAAGGCGTTGTCCATTTTGCCGCGGATAGCTTAGTGGGCGAGTCCATGCAGCAGCCGGCGAAATATTATCATAACAATGTCGTGGCCACGCTCGCCCTTTTAGATGCCATGCGGGAGCGCGGCATAGATAAAATCGTCTTTTCTTCGACCGCCGCCGTGTACGGCGAACCGGCCGAGTGGCCGATCACGGAGGATATGCCGACCCGGCCGACCAACGTGTACGGCCGGACCAAGCTGGTCATCGAAGGCATGCTGGCCGACTTCGCCATGGCGTATGGCCTGCGGTTCGTGTCGCTCCGCTATTTTAACGCCGCCGGGGCGCTGGAGGGCGGCGTTATCGGCGAGGACCACACGCCGGAAACCCATCTCGTGCCCCTCATCCTAAAAACGGCGCTGGGGCAACGGCCGGCCGTCGACATTTACGGCACCGACTACCCAACGCCGGACGGCACCTGCATCCGCGACTATATCCATGTCACCGACCTGGCCGTGGCTCATGTTCTGGCCATTGAACATCTGGCGGCCGGCGGCGGGTCAAAAATCTACAACCTGGGATCGGAGACGGGCTTTAGCGTCCGCCAGGTGATCGAGCGGGCCAAGGCCATCACCGGCGTGGACTTTCCGGTGCGCCAGGCGCCGCGCCGCGCGGGCGACCCGGCCGTGCTGGTGGCGTCATCGGCACGCATCCGCCGCGAGCTGGGCTGGCAGCCTGTCCTTAGCGACCTGGATACGATCATCGCGACGGCCTGGCGGTGGCATAAGAGTCACCCGCAAGGATATGCTGATAAAAAATAGTAAGCACCTCCGTGCAGGAGGTGCTTACTATTTAGCGGTTAGTCGCCTTTAACAATTTCCGTAAAGTCGCTCCAGTCTTCAACTTTGAAAGCCCGAATGTCTCTAACCGATTTTTTAAACCAGTCAATCCGGCTTAAAACATTGATTGCTTTATATACTTTCGTCAGCGTATCCTTTTCGCTTTGCGAGATATAAACGCTGCCCTGCGTCCACTCAAAGCCCAGCTTCTCCAATTCCTGGCGAATTTCATCATACGCCTTGTTGTATGGCTCGCCATAGTGCTTTTTCAGTTCATCAATGTTTAAGTCAAAGGCAATGGCGTACATCATGCTCACCCCTTCTTTGCGTCCTTCGCGGTTTCGTAACCCTAATACCGCTTCACCAGCTTGAGTCCGGCGATATAATTCGTATCGTCCTTGCCAGGGCTATAGTCTTTATTGGCAATGTTCGCCACCCCGGCCATGGCCTCCATATAGGCGGCACTGCCGACATCGCGGCGCCAAGTCAGCCACACGGCGGTTATCTTTTGCGGCGAGGCGCTGGCCAGATCTTGCACCACGCGCTCGGCATGAAGCGCCAGCCGGCTGCCGTCAGCCGTGTAATGTCCAAGGCGCGCGTAGTAGCGGGAAGCGTTGTGCCCCATGGCGTCGCCGATGATGTCGCCCTTATAGGTGTAGCCGTCGGTGTAGACCCAGTGGCTGTACCACCAGTCACTGGTGTGCGCCCACTCCAAAAGCGCGTCCCAGTCGCCGCTTTTGGTCAGGCGCGGGAGGTAGACCCCGACGGTCCCGGCCACTTTGGACGGCGTGGGGATAAAGCCCATCCCGGTCGCCTGATCTTCGCCGTACAGCTCGCCGTACAGCTGGAGGCCGCTTGAGCGGTTCACGCGCCAGCGCCAGTCCAGGCCAGCGATGGAGTTCCACTTATCGTCGCTGGCCTTATCGGCGTTCTTGCCGGTCAGAAAATCCCAATAATCGCCGCGGTGCAGACTGCGCCCCTCGCCGCCAACGATGGACGTGCGGGCAAGGCCGAAGGTGAAGTCTTTGTCCGGGAAAAAGTCTTTGCGCATGGCGACAAACGCCGGCTTGTCAATATCGCCGCGGTCGTCTTCCATTTGGCCGATAAATAGCGACGAGCTCACGCTGCCGAGCGGCTTGAAGATGCCGCCCAGCCGCCGCGGCTCCATGGTGGCGATCTTTACGCCCGTGATGGCCTCGGCGTTACTACTTAGCGCCAGCGTGCCGCGCTGCCCCTGGCCCCACCACATGGGGTCTTTGCCTACCTGGATTTCGAAGATGCCGGCTTTGGTCTTTACGTAGCCGGACGTGAGGTCGGCCTCGCCATCATGGTCTTTGTCAAGGCTGACCCGTGGGCTGATGCTCGCGACCAGGCGGTCGCTCAGCCGGCCTTCGAGGCGAAGCGCCATTATCCCGTTCACGTCCTGGCCGTAGCGGTAGCCGTTGTTATTGATATTAAGGGGCTGGTAGGTCGATTGCGTCCGGTGCTGGGGCAAGCTATCGCCGTCATAATAAACGGCGGCCAGCGACAGCTCTTTCAGCGCCAGGCCGGTATTAGCGTCCTTGCCACTGGACGGCGCCGCCAATTCCGGCGCCAGTTCCCGCTTCAGCGCGGCGGTCATGGCCTGTACGTAGGCCGGGGTGCTACCGTCCCGGGCAATATTGGCCTCTATTTCCTGCAGCCACTTGGCTGCCTGCGCCCGGGTGTACGGTTTGGCCCCGGGGGGGAGGTCAGTCAGGTAGCCCAGGCCGCTCAGCTTGTCCACGTATTCGTAGATCGGGCTGTCCAGCGGGATGTTCGGCGCTAGGTCGGCCGCCTGGCTGGATGTTGACAAGCTCGCGCCAAAAGTTAATAATAGACTCAAGATCAGAGATTTCGCCAATGTTCGTCGCATCAACCGTCCTCCTGTCAAAATTTACTATTTGCACCTATTCGCCACTTAGGCCCGTTTTCCTTGTCTAACTCTTACTCTTACCCAACTCATCCGTTGCCGCATGCTCTTTATATTTCATATTCTTACCGCAAAGGCATTCATGCCAAAATGTCAACACGCGCGACAACAGTCGCGGCCGTAATCCTTTGCGTCCTTAGCGGTCTTTGCGGTTTTGTAACTTCTCAGGGCAGGAAAGGAAGATTCCCATGTTTGACCTACACTCGCATATTTTACCGACCATCGATGACGGCGCGCCCGATTGGGACACGGCGCTGGCCATGGTACAAACGGCAGTGGAGACGGGGACGACCGCCATCGTGGCCACGCCCCATGTAATCGAAGGCGGGTGGTTGCCGGACTGGGAGGATATCACGGCCCGGTGCTGCGAGCTGGCCGCCGCGGCGCAAGACAGCGGCCTTGATATCACCATCTATCCCGGGGCGGAAGTGGCCCTCGCCATGGAGATACTGGAGCGGGTCGGCGGTCCGGGGTCTTACTGCATCAACGGCGGCAAATATATGCTGGTAGAACTGCCGGCCACCCATATCCCCGCCTTTGCCGACGAGTTCTTTTTCACCCTCCAGGCCCGGGGGATTACTCCGATTATCGCCCACCCCGAGCGCCATCCGGAAATCGCCCGCGACCCGGAAATATTAAAGGCGTGGATCGAGAAAGGCATACTGGCCCAGCTGAACGGCCCCAGCCTCACCGGCCGGATGGGGCAGCGCGTGATGGCGACGGCCGAACTTTTGCTTACTAACAATATGGTCCACTGCATCGGTTCGGACGCGCACGGTAGTCGCACCCGTTCACCCCGGTTAACCCCGGCGGTCGCCAAAATCACCGCGCTGGTCGGGGCGGCGCAGGCCAGCCGCCTTTTATACGAAAACCCGAAGAAAATAATAAACGGCGAGGACATCGAGGCCCCTGCCGTCGAAGCGATAACATATCCGAAAAAAAGCGGTTTTTTCAAAAACTTGCTGTCCAGGTTTTGGTAGCAGACGTCACCGTATTGGCGGTGGCGTTTTTTCTTTGAGTACTCAGCAGTTTTTGCAAAATAGTGGATCGGCGCTTTTTACGCTCGCACCGACACTCTGACGAATTTTGACAAAACTTTTCGTTGCCAATACGTTTACCGCAACGTATAATTGGAAATAACAGGACATAGGTCCTAATTCTGGGACTTGTATACTAGTTGGTCGATTATAACGAAGATAAAAGTCTGCATAGCACGAGGCAGGGAGAATTATGGACGAAAAATTAGCTCGTATTCAAGAACTAAAAAAGCAGCTGCTGGACTTGGGGTATCACTCCTTCCAAATTGACAGTATTGTCCGGGACATCCACCCGAAGGGCGACCTGGCGGGGCTGAGCGCCGAGCAGCAGCAGGAATTGATCGAGACCTTGACCGAGTATGTCGCGTTTGCCCATAAATGCCGGGGTAAATCTTTTAACAAATAGATCGAAAATGCTATCACGCTACCTTCTGCACGGGAGGTAATTTTTCACTTTTTGGCTGCTTTCAGAAAAATTCGGACAATTGTCAGCTGGAAGGAATGACTATATTCAGGTAGAATTTAGAAATTATATGGCAAAATTTTGGCAAAGCATGGGGGTCTTCATGAAAAAACTAGCGTTTCTTGTCATAATTGTCTTATTATTTTCCATATTGGCAAGTCCGTTCGCCCAGGCCGGCGATTACCGCCTGGGACCTATGGACGTGTTAAATATCGGCGTCTGGGGCTATGAAGAGCTCCAAATTGAACAGCTGGCCATCCGGCCTGACGGGAAGATCGCCTTTCCGCTTGTCGGCGAGGTCCAGGCGGCGGGGCTCACGCCAGGCGAGCTGGCGGACGCGTTGGCGCAGGGCCTAAGCGCGTATGTGAAGGACCCGAAAGTGACGGTAAATGTCCTGAAATTCCGCACTACCCGCGTGTATGTGCTGGGCGAAGTGCCTAAGCCCGGCCTGTACGAACTGGAAAAACAGCACAACCTGCTTGACGCGATCGGCGCGGCCGGCGGCTATACGAAAGACGCGGCCAAGAAGAAGGTACATATTATCCGCAAGGACAAGCCTAACGAGGTATACAAAGTTGACCTGGTAAGGCTGCTCAACCATGGCGACCTGACGCAAAACTATGCGCTTAATGAGGGCGACGTCGTGTACTTGAGCAAAAATAACCGCATCGACTTTGCCAAGGACATCCTGCCGTGGATTTCGGCGATGTATCAGATTAGCGAAATCCAAAACAACTAGACGGGGTATGGAGGCACGACAGTGGAAGAAACGACGTTGGACTTACGGGATATAGTCAAGACGCTCAAAAAGCGCAGTAAGCTGATAGTGAAAGTTTTTCTGGCGGTAGTCCTTGCCGCCGCCGTGATAAGCTTCATCATCCCGCCCACCTATGAGGCGGAAACGACGCTACGGATCAAGCAACCCAAGGGCCTGGCCAATTCGTTGCTCGGCGACCTGCCGGTAGGCAACCCCCTGGGCGCCAAGCTCCTCATGTCCACCTACGCGGAGATCTTAAAGAGCCGCACCGTCGTCCAGGCGGTCATTGATAAGACGCAGGCCGACAAAGAAGAACCGCCGACCTATGAGGACATGCTCAAACGCATTACCACCCAGCCGGTCAAGGACACGGAAATACTTAACGTCAAAGTGCAGGCCAAGTCGCCGGAAGAAGCGCAGTTGGTGGCCAACACCCTGGTCGAGACGTTCATCGACCGCCTGACGACACTGGTGCGGTCGGAACAGTCGACGGTGCGCGAGTTTATCGGCGGCCGCCTGGAAGAGGCAAAAAAAGAGCTGGAGCGCGCCGAAGCCGCCCTGGAACGCTACAAGCGCGAACAGAAAATCGTGGCGCCGGCGGACGAGACCAAAGCGCTCGTCGACAAGCTGGCGGCGGTTGACAAATTGGCCGCGGACAACGACATCGCCCTGGCGGCCGCCCAGGCCCGACTGGCGAGCGCCGAGCAGCAGCTGGGCCGGGAAAAGCCCGGCTTTATTGCCGACAGCCCTCTCATACAGCAGTACAAGACCAAGCTGGCCGAACTGGAAGTGCAGCTGGTCAGCCTGTCGCAAAACTATACGGACAAGCACCCTAAAGTCGCCGCGGTCAAGGCGGCGATCGCCGAGACGCGCAGCAAGCTGGACGCGGAAATCGCCAGGGTGGTCAGTGCGGAAGCGCCGTCCATGAACCCCATTCACCAGGGCCTGCTACAGGCCAAACTGCAGGCCGAGGCGGAAATCGCCGTCGGCCAGGCGCGCCAGGCGGCCATCGGTCGCATCGTCGCGGACGGCGAGCGGGAAATCGCCAAGCTGCCGGCCAAGGAGCAAGGCCTGGTGAAAGTCATGCGGGATGTTACCGTGGCCCAGGAAATATACATCATGCTGGCCAAGCGCCATGAAGAAGCCCGCATCAGCGAGGTCATGCAGCCTACCGACGTCCAGGTGATTGATGCGGCCATCGCCCCGGAGAAGCCCATCAAACCCAAGATTGTGCTGAATATCGCGATTGCCGCGGTACTAGGACTCTTCCTGGGCGTCGGGTCGGCCTTCTTCCTGGAGTATATGAACAAGACCATCCGCACGGTCGACGACGTCAAGTACTACCTTGACCTGCCGGTGCTGGGGACCATCCCCGACTTTGACAGTGATACAACCCCGCGCGCCAATTCCCTGGCAGACAAGTTGAAGCGATTGTTTGGCAGCAGGAAGAAGGGGGTGTCCGCATGAGCACGAAACGCAAACTGATCGTTCATGAAGATGCCAAGTCGCCCATTGCCGAAGCCTACCGGACGCTGCGCACCAATATTAACTTTGCCAAGATGGGCGGCGAGCTCAGGTCCATATTGTTTACCAGCGCCGGACCCGGTGAAGGCAAGTCGACAACGGTAGCCAATACCGCCGTGGCCCTGGCCCAGACGGGTAAACGGATCATCATCGTTGACTGCGACCTTCGTAAGCCGGTCCAGCACAAAATATTCGGCAAGAAAAACCGGGGGGTTACCAATTACCTGGTGGAAGACACGCCAATAGACGGGCTGCTTCAGGAAACAGGCATTGAAAACCTGCTTCTCCTGCCCAGCGGGCCCATCCCGCCTAATCCGTCCGAACTCTTGGGGTCGCCCCGGATGCAGGAGCTGATCGCGTATTTGCAATCCCGGGCGGACATGGTGATAATCGACGCTCCGCCGGTAATTGCCGTAACCGACGCCTGCGTCCTGGCGTCGAAAGTCGACGGCGTCATCTTGACCATCGCTTCCGGGCTTGTCCGGCCCGAGATGGCCAAGCACGCCAAGGAACTATTAATAAAAGCCAACGGCCATATCCTGGGTGTTATTCTGAACCGGATGGAGATCGAGGAAGAACACGCCTATTATTACTATTATTATGGCAGTGAGAGATAGGCGGATTAGTTAAACTGTTTGACCAGCTTTTTTGTGCATAGTTGTGGATATTTTAGAGCGGGATTATGTGTGAGGCGATGTAAATGCGAAGAAATTTTCCCATGTTGCGCAAATTTATCCTCCTGGCAGGAGACTTTGTCCTGCTGGCCGGCGCCGCATACCTGGCATTTCAGGCGGTTTTCAGCCGGGGCGCGCCGCCCGGTATGGCGGACAGCTGGCGCAATATGGTGGCGGTAATGCTGTGCGTGGCGGTAATCCTGTTCAATGTTCACGGCCTGTTCTCCCTGGCAAGAAAGAAGTTTAGCGAACTCGCAATCAGTCTTGCCGTTGCCCTGGCTAACATATTTATCATTATTATGGCTGTAAGTTTTTTTCTGCGGGACTTTACATATTCACGCACGCTGCTTGTACTTACGTTTGCCATTCAGCTTGTCCTGCTTTTATTGTGGAAATACCTGTTCTGGCGAATAGAGCACGCCCTTATTAGCCCCAAGGATGTTTTAATTGTTGGCACTCAGCAAGAATGCGCCAGACTGGTTGCAAAACTCCAGGCACAGCTTCACCTGAACTATAACGTGCGCTATGTTTGTACAGACTGCGAAGGTAACTCTTGGCAGAAAGCGGTAGACGACATTGACCTTGTCATTATCTGCCCGGGAACGGACGTGAGGAATAAAGCTGGTATTGTCCATTTTTGCCATAACAGGGGTAAAAGAGTCTTTTTGGTACCGGACTTTTATACCCTGTTTGCTAGCGCCGCCGAAATGGACAAAATCGACGATATTCCCGTTTTTCGCGCGAGGTATCTTGAGCCCACGCTCGAACAGCGCATACTGAAACGGATGCTTGACCTAACGGTTGCCGGCAGCGCTCTCTTTGCTTTGTGGCCCTTGTTTATTGTTATTGCAACTATGATTAGGCTGGATAGTCCCGGGCCGGTGATTTACAGCCAGGTGCGCGTGGGCCGGAACGAGAAAGAGTTTAAAGTATTTAAATTCCGGACTATGCGGCAAGATGCCGAAAAATACACCGGTCCCGTGCTCGCAGCGGAAAATGATCCGCGCATTACAAGGGTTGGAAGGTTGCTGCGCGCAACCCGCCTTGATGAACTGCCTCAGCTTTTTAACGTCCTCAAAGGCGATATGAGCATCGTCGGGCCGCGCCCGGAACGCCCTGTGTTTGTTCGTCAGTTTAAGGAAGAAATACCGGAGTATGTTTACCGGCACAACGTAAAACCGGGCATCACTGGTCTTGCCCAGGTATACGGAAAGTACAATACTACTCCTTATGATAAACTTATTTACGACTTATCTATATCCAGAAATTTGGCATAATAACTGACCTCGTGATTATGCTGCAGACAGTAAGGGTGCTTGTCAGCAAAAGCAGCACTGAGGGAGTTAACGTGAGGCGCCCCAAAGTCAATCTAGCGAAGTATCAAGTTGAGCGGATAGGGTGAAAAAGTGAACTGGATATTACTGGTTTGAAGGAGCATACTGACATGCCTAAAGTTCTCATCACCGGCGCCAACGGCCAGCTGGGTCGGGCCCTGCAAAGACAATTCAGCGGTAAATACGCACTTGTACTCTGCGATTTGTCGGAGCTCAATATAACCAGTTTCACTGCCTGTCGTGATGCTGTCCGGACGTACAGGCCGGACATTATCATCAATGCCGCCGCTTACACCAATGTCGAGCGGGCCGAAGACGAGCCTGACGCCGCTTATGCCGTTAATGCTATTGGCGCGCACAACTTAGCGCTTGCCTGCCGGGAGAGTGGAACAAAACTTGTCCACATCAGTACCGACTACATTTTCGACGGCGAAAAAGGCGCAGCCTATGGGGAATATGACTCTCCCAACCCCTTGTCAGTCTATGGCAAAAGCAAGCATTTGGGCGAGCAACTAATCCGCGACACCGGTGGCCGCTACTTTATCGTCCGTACCGCCTGGCTGTACGGCGACGGACACAACTTCGTCCGCACCATGCTCCGCTTAGCTAATGAGCGTACGGAAATTTCGGTAGTTGCTGACCAGCACGGCACCCCCACCTATGCGGCTGATTTGGCCAAGTTTATCGAACAACTCATGCATACCAAATACTACGGCATCTACCATGTCACTAATGCTGGCAGCTGCACCTGGTATGAATTTGCCTGCAAAATATTTGAATATGCTGGCAAAAAAGTATCCGTGCGTCCGATAAAAACGGAAGACTATCCAACAAAAGCCAGGCGGCCACGCTATTCCGTACTGGATAATTACATGCTTAAACTCCGTGGTTTTGATGCTTTGCGCCCGTGGGAAGAGGCGCTCAAAGACTACATAGCAAATGACTGCCAATAATTGCGGAGGTAGATGATGAAGATTATCCTCGTCACCGGCGGCGCCGGCTTTATCGGTTCTAACTTCGTCCGCTATATACTTAGCACCTACAAAGATATATCTATTATTAACCTGGACAAGCTTACTTACGCCGGCAACCTCGATTCTCTGGCCGACGTAATGGAAGAATCGCGCCACATATTTGTCCGGGGCGGCATCGAGGATCGCTCGCTGGTCGAGTATCTATTAACTCAATATCGTCCGCAGGCTGTCGTAAACTTTGCCGCTGAGTCCCATGTCGACCGTTCTATCGACGGCCCGGACGCCTTCATCCAAACCAATATCGTAGGCACATTTCAACTACTTGAAGCAGTCCGCAGTTGCTGGCAGGCTCTGCCGGCAGAGGAAAGGGAACAATTCCGCTTCCTCCACGTTTCTACTGACGAAGTTTATGGTTCATTAGGCGCAGATGGCTACTTCACCGAAGACACCCCTTATGCGCCCAACTCACCCTATTCTGCCTCCAAGGCCGCATCCGATCACCTGGTGCGCGCCTGGTGCCATACTTATGGTGTACCTGTTCTAACCACTAACTGTTCCAACAACTACGGGCCCTATCAGTTCCCCGAAAAGCTTATTCCCCTCATGATCCTCAACGCCCTTGACGGCAAGCCGTTGCCTGTTTATGGCGATGGGCAAAACGTGCGTGACTGGCTGTACGTCCTAGACCACTGCCGAGCCATCGACACCGTCCTTCGGCACGGCCGGCCGGGCGAAACATATAATATCGGCGGTAATAACGAAAAGACCAACCTGGAAGTTGTTCATATTATCTGCGACATCCTGGACGAAATACAGCCTAGGCCAGACGGCGCGTCATACCGCTCCCAAATAACCTTCGTCCGGGATCGGCCTGGTCATGACCGGCGCTACGCCATCGACGCGTCCAAAATAAAGCGTGAACTGGGCTGGCAGCCTCAAGAAACATTTGCTACCGGGATCAAAAAGACGATTATGTGGTACTTGGTCAACCGAAATTGGTGCGACCGTGTCACCGACGGCAGTTACCGCCGCGAACGTCTGGGCCTTGGTAATAAATAGGAGGTTTTAAATTCAATTTTTAGAGGTGCCCTATGACCAGAAAAGGCATAATTCTAGCCGGCGGCTCCGGCACCCGGCTGTATCCCTTGACGCGGGCAGTGAGTAAACAGCTTATGCCGGTCTATGATAAGCCGATGATTTATTACCCTCTGACTACCCTTATGCTCGCCGGGATCCGCGATATACTGGTTATAACTACTCCTAATGATAAACACTTGTTCAACGAACTTTTAGGTGACGGCAGTCAGTGGGGGATAAACATAAGTTACGCCGTTCAGCCCAGCCCTGACGGCCTTGCTCAGGCTTTTATCATCGGTAAGGACTTTGTCGGCAACAATAGCAGCGCTCTTATTCTTGGCGATAACATTTTCTATGGGCATAGCCTAACTGAGCATCTGCGCCGGGCAATGACAAGGCAAGAAGGCGCGACCGTTTTTGCTTATTGGGTAGCCGACGCCGAGCGCTACGGCGTGGTAGAGTTTGACCAGGACGGCAAGGCGGTCAGCATCGAGGAAAAACCTAAGCAGCCAAAATCCAATTATGCTGTCACCGGCTTATATTTCTACGATAACAGCGTTATTGACATTGCCGCTAATCTCAAACCCTCAGCCCGGGGCGAGCTGGAGATTACCGATGTTAACCGAGTATATTTGGAAAAAGGTATGCTCAATGTCGAAATCCTCGGCCGCGGCTATGCTTGGCTGGATACGGGAACGCATGAGTCGCTATTAGATGCGGCCAATTATATTGAAACTATCCAAAAGCGGCAGGGCCTCATGATCGCTTGTCCGGAAGAAATTGCCTATCGCATGGGCTATATAGACGCGGATAAACTAGCTGCTTTAGCTGATCCACACAGGAAAAACGGCTATGGACAATACCTCTTCAATTTGCTAAAAGGGGGCGGGCAGTTGTGAAAGTGACAGAAACAAAGCTACCAGGCGTTCTCCTCATCGAACCTGATGTGTATGAAGATAGTCGAGGTTATTTCCTTGAAACATGGAATGCGGCCCGTTATAAACAGTACGGCCTGCCGGAAAAGTTTGTTCAGGACAACCTTTCCTTTTCCCGCCGAGGTGTACTCAGGGGCCTGCATTTTCAAAACCCCAACCCCCAAGGTAAGCTGGTATATGTCATTCAGGGCGAGGTATTCGACGTTGCCGTGGACATCCGGCCTGGTTCACCGACCTTTGGCCAGTGGGTGGGAGTTACGCTGTCTTCTGATAATAAGCGCCAGCTCTACATCCCGGAAGGCTTTGCTCACGGTTTTTGCGTCATGAGTGAAGCGGCATTGTTTGCTTATAAATGCACGGATTTTTATAATCCAAAGGCCGAGGGCGGCATTATCTGGAATGATCCGGATATTGGCATAGAGTGGCCGGTACAGGAACCAGTGCTGAACGAGAAAGACAAAGCATGTCCGCACCTGAGGGACATTCCCCCGGAGAGGCTGGTGTGGTATATATAGAGCATAAATTTGTAAAACCGTGTCTTGAAAACGGAGGATACACTGCGTGGGTTATAGTTTTTCTAGGCAGTTTATAAAAAATGTTTTTTCCGGTCCATTTAAAATTATATTAAATGCCATTATTGTTTTTTTTTCCTATAGATATTTTTTGAATACATTTGGATCTGAAAAGTATTCAGTATGGCTTTTATTGGCAATTATTATTGATTTGAGTAGAATGGGTAACCTCGGTGTCAGTGATGTCCTTATAAATTATATCGCAGAAGCCCGACAAAAAGACGACAATAAAAATCTTTGTTTTTATTTTTCTACTAGCTTATCGATAGTCTCTTTTTTTCTAATCTGCACCGGAGTAATTCTATGGAGCATTCGTGATTTCATACCGGTGTTTTTAAACGTAACTTCTGCCTATATTCCACTATTCAACGAATTATATTTGAATGTGATAATACTTTCTTTTTTAATCGTATTACTGGAGATTTTATTGGTTGTACTATATGGTTTGGGTAGGGCCGATCTAGCGAACTACTATCAGGCTATAGGCGTATTCGCCGGGACATTACTGTCAATTTTATTTATATATTTAGGGTTCGATATCTTTGGATTATTTACTGGCAATTTGATCGGTACTATAGGCGTTATAGTTATTTCATTGCGGAATATATATAATCAGCTTGGATATTTTCCGTTTCGGTTAACTTCTGTTAAGCTATCGACAGCAAAGGATATTATTCAAAATAGCATCTACATGTTTACTGTTTCTATAATTAATTTATTGTTTCTTCCCGTCGGGAAAATCCTTGTATCCAAATATATAGGTACTGTAGAGGTAGTCTGCTTTGATCTGACTTTCAAAATAGGATTTCAGATCAGAAGCTTTTTTGATATAGCGCTAAAGGCTTTAGCGGCGGAAGTTAGTTCAATAAAAAATGACTATCAAAAACTAAAATATGTATTCACAAAAATTTATAAATATCTTTTTTTAATTGCAGTGCCTATTTATATGGTCACTCTCATCTTTTCTAAAGAAATACTTACTTTTTGGTTATCTAACTTGTATTTCCCACTAATTAATGAGTCGTTCAGAATTATACAATCAGCGTTTGCTATTAATCTTTTTGCTGTACCTGTATACTACTTTTTTTTGGGAAACGGAAGTTTTAAAATTTTATTAGGGGGATATATGGTACAGTCCGCTGTGGCTTTTGGTTTAGCGCTGATTTATTTCATCGTTTTAAACGGAAATTTTTATACGACTTATCTTTATATTTGTTTTACTTCGATGGTTTTAGCTGCCATATATTTAGGTATAATGTTCACAAGAGACATTCAAAAAGTCAAATTCTGAATTCTGAAAGGAAAGTTGCTAATGCTAAATATATTTAAAAATCCAGTAACTATATGGCTAAAGTTGTATTTAGAAAGTTGGATTATTAAGTTTTCAAATAGAGATAAACATATTGAAATAGGTTATATGTCTAACGTGAAAAACTGCTTATTAGGCAAGCATAGTGTCATTTATGATAATGTCATTATGCGCAACTGCAGTTTAGGAGATTATTCTTATGTGTCTTCTAACTGTGTATTTCAAAACACAATTATTGGGAAATTTTGCTCAATCGGACCTAACGTTAGAGCTGGATTAGGGAATCATTTGAACAACAATTTTGTTTCTACTCATCCGGCATTTTTTGTAAACGACAAGTTGTGTAAGCCAGTCATTAGTTTTGTCGATAAGACCTATCATCAATTTCTTAAACCGATTACTATTGGAAATGATGTATGGATAGGAGCAAATGCTATTATTTTGGACGGTATATCAATCGGCGATGGGGCGATTGTAGGAGCTGGCGCTGTGGTAAACAAAGATGTGCCACCATATGCTATTGTTGCTGGTGTGCCGGCCAGGATTATTAGATATCGATTTAACCCGGAGCAGGTTGAAAGATTATTAAAGTTACGGTGGTGGGACAAGGATGTACAATGGCTTAAAAAAAATGCTGACAAGTTTTTAAATATTGATCAATTTATTACTAGTCAAGAGCCAGCAAAATAAAGGGGACAGTGTAATGCCGAGAGGAGTGCGTTATGAAAAAACTTTTGTTGGATCTATGTTCTAAACTGGAGGGGAGAGGTATTCATGAAATAATTGATAGACTAAAACTGTATTATCGATATTTGATTACAGTTTTATTCTATAAACCTTTTATCGGAGAGATGGGAAAAAAGACTGTAATTTATAGTCCTATTAGGTTCACTGGATTAAAATTCATTTATCTAGGGGCAAAGGTTACAATATTTGACGGTGCCAGAATTGAAGTGGTTGACCGCTATGGTAATCAAAGGTTCAGTCCGTGTCTTAAAATTGGGGAAGGAACCTCTATTAATCAGAACTGTCATATCACATGTGCTGAGGAAATAGTCATTGGCATGAATGTATTAATAACGGCAAATGTAACAATAACCGATATTATTCACCCTTATGATGATATTAATGTTCCAATAAGCCGGCAGCCGCTGATTACTAAAAAAGTTTACATAGGAGATGAGACCTGTATTTATCAGAATGCCGTTATTCTCCCAGGAGCTAAAATTGGCAAGCATTGTATTATAGGGGCTAACTCGGTGGTAAATATACAAGTACCCGACTATAGCGTTGTAGTTGGAAATCCAGCCCGTATTGTGCGTCAATATAACCAAATGCTACAAAGCTGGGAAAAAATTTACCAGTAATAAAGCGAGATATAAAGGCAGATTTAGCACTACAATAACAAGACTAAAAAAGGTGGATTATTGATGAAAGTATTAGTTACAGGTGGAGCAGGGTTTATTGGAAAAAACCTTGTTCGCAGATTGCTAAAAGAAAACTATGAAGTTACTATCCTGGATAATTTTAGCGAGCAAATTCATGGAACCAAAAAGCAATTGCCGGATGACCTAGCCAGCAGAGTGCGTCTAATAGTTGGTGATGTTAGAGACAGGCGGGTTTTTTTTGAGGCATTAGATGGGCAGGAAGTAGTAGTGCATTTGGCTGCCGAAACAGGCACTGGTCAGTCCATGTATAAAGTTCAGCACTATGAAGAAGTAAATATAAAAGGTACTGCCGTTCTGATAGATTATCTAGTGAACGATAAGCGTAGTCAAGTCCAGAAAGTGGTTGTGGCATCATCACGAGCTGTATATGGTGAAGGTAAGTATAACTGTCGCACCCACGGAATCGTATACCCTGAAAAGCGCAAAATGGAAGATATGAAAGCGGGACTGTATGAACCGCGTTGTCCCTTCTGCGGCCAAATTGGCGATGTGCTTCCTACAGACGAAGAGTCTAAAACAAGTCCATCATCTTTTTATGGACTAACTAAATATGTGCAGGAACAGATGATATTGATGTTTGCAAAATCAATAGGAATTTCGGCTTTCGCGTTACGCTATCAAAACGTTTACGGCCCTGGTCAGTCGCTACATAATCCCTATACCGGAATACTTGCAATATTCTCCAACAGAGCAAGATTAAACAGCCCGATTTATATATTTGAAGACGGGCTTGAGAGTCGTGATTTTGTCTACATTGACGATGTAGTTGAGGCAACGTATCGCTGTATTGCTCCTCAAGCTTCCGGGGTAGAAGTTCTCAATGTAGGTAGCGGACAGAGAATTACAGTTAACGAAGTAGTAAGAGAAATCGTTGAGTTTTTTAACAGCGGCTCAGAAGTGTTGATCACTGGAGAATTCCGCGATGGAGACATTAGGCATAATATAGCCGATTTAACCAAAATAAACAGGATTCTTGGATATCGTCCGTGTTGGGATTTTAGGAGAGGAATTAAAGAATTTCTGAATTGGGCTCAGTCGCAGCAAGTAGGCTCTGATAACTACACTAAATCTTTAGATGAGATGCGGGAAAGGGGCCTCATGCATGGCTAGTTCTGCAAAGGTTGGTATTGTCACAGTAACATATAACAGCGAACTAGTAATTGAAGGTTTTATGAACTCTCTGCTGGCACAGACACATAAAAATTTCGTGCTATATGTGATAGATAACCAATCTCAGGACAATACACTTAATAAGTTAACCCAATATTCTAATTTATTAAACATGGTTGTATTTAACAATTCGAAGAATGTTGGTGTGGCTACCGGAAACAATCAAGGCATTAAGCGTGCACTTGCCGACGGGTGTTCGCACGTGCTGCTAGTCAACAATGATACGGAATTTAATGACAATTTAATAGAAGTACTTCTTGATTATATGAGTGACAACAAGTGTGATATAACTGTTCCCAAAATGATGTATCATGACAACCCATCCCTTCTCTGGTTTGCTGGAGGTCATCTTAGCGCGGTGCGCGCTTATTCAAGTGTTCACGAGGGGTGTGACCATATTGACCAAGGCCAGTTTGATACTCCGCGCCGTATAACCTATGCGCCTACATGTTGCATGTTGATAAAAGCTGATGTGTTTTCTGTTATTGGGCTCATGGATGAAAAGTATTTCATTTACTATGATGATACGGATTTTTGTTTGAGGGCTTTGAGAAAGAATATACAGATGCATTACGTGCCGACAGCAGTACTAACACACAAAGTTAGTAGTTTAACAGGCGGCAAACATTCAAAGTTTGCACTGCGCTACCTTACGCGTAATAAAGTATATTATATTCGAAAGAATATAGCATTTCCAATGTCGTATATATTCTTAATATTATTCCTGTTTAAGATATTTTTTGATTATCTATACGAAAGAGACGACCGGGAAATATTTGAAATCAAGCAGAGAGCATTCATCGAAGGATTTCGCATGGGATGATTAATTAAACTTGATTAAGTTAATTAGTAATGAAAAAGGTGTTTATATGATAGTGATTGCAGATTTATGGATGTGTGATAAAAATCATGTACCGTTTAATGCAGCAATGGTAAAAATACTACAGGGAGTGTTTAAGACTGAGAAAATTTCTTTTTTTGGAGAGAAAAAACATATTGATAATATTCGTAGCTTTATAGGTTCTGATGGAAATATAAGTTATCATGAAGTAAGTCAGATTAAGGGGGGGAAAATAAAACATGTTATCAGAGAATTATTAGCCCTCTATAATCTGCTTAAGCTAGTTGCATTCTGTAAAAAGAAAAACGTTAAACTGCTAGTACTATTATATATGTATCCGCCTTCACATTATATTTTTGAACTTTTTAGAAAATATTTTTTCCAAAACCAAAAAATTATAATTGTACTACATGGGGAGGTTGGCTGGATTAATGAGAAGGAAGTGAAACATAGAAAAATATGTGGATGTTTATTAAAGTCAGCTTTGGAATTAAAGAAAAAAGATAAAAACCTTAAGTATATTACTTTAGGGGAAGTAATAATGCAAAACATAGTATTGAATATGGACATACAAAAAGAATTGCTAATAAGCATTGACCATCCGTATATCTATTCGCCAATACCTTCAAGACTTCCAAGCTTTAAACCGCTTTCTTTGGCTAGTATAGGAACGGCGGATTTAACCCGTAACGCTCACCTTATTTTTGAGGTTGGACAAAAATACAAAGAATATGTTGATGTTGGTCTTCTAAAGCTGGAGATTATTGGCCCTATGAATCCAGATATTGGTAAATATGCAAATAAATATGTGGCGTACTGTAAAACTAATGAAAAATTATCGCGCCTGGAATATGAAAACAAAATCGCTGAAATTGATTATGTTCTTTTTTTCCGGGACAATAACCAATATACAATGCGGGCAAGTGGTGCTTTCTTTGACGCAATTCAGTTTGAAAAACCTATTATTGCAATCAAAAATGATTATTTTGAGTATTATTTCAAACGGTTCGGTAATATAGGATATTTGTGTGAAAACATTGAAAATTTGTATCGGACTATTGATTATATATTAAAAAATAAGCCTTTAGCTGAATATCACGAACAATTAAATAATATACGTCGGGCAAAAGAAAATCTTGCAATTACTCATATAGAACGAGATTTGAAAAATAAACTTGTAATATAGAGGATAGTTATGATCTTTTGGATATTTTTATGTATATTCGTTATTTTATTATATCTACTTGAGGACAATTTGCCTTATCCCATTAAAAAATTATTCAGCATATTAATATTATTTATTGTTTTAGTAGTGAGTGGTTTTAGATACCGAATAGGATGGGATTATGACCATTACATGTATTTATTTGAAAAATTAGATACTATTGATATTTCGTCAGAGATAAGCCTTACCATCATAATAAATTTATTAAAAAGTTTAAGTCTTGATTTTCAAGCATTATTTCTATTTTATTCACTATTCACGCTACTATTTCTATGGCAAGGAATAAAATATTATTCCCAATTCCCGGTTATGTCCTTATTGTTTTATGTCTTAATTCCTGAACTATATTGGACTTCTTTTAGTGAAATAAGGCAATTTCTAGCGATTAGTATATTTTTTTATGGTTCGCGGTTTATTATAGAAAGGAATTTATTGAAATTTACCTTAGTTCTTTTAGTTGCTGCTTTTGTTCATACAAGTGCTATATTTTTATGGCCATTATATTTTTTCGTAACAAAATATTACAAAAAAGTATTCCATATTAGTTTAATTATTTTGAGTATAACTATTTCAGCAAATAAGTTGCAGCTTCCTTATTTACAAACCATTTTCGAGATATTTGATCTAAAATATATTTATTATGTAACAAATATAGAATATACCAAAAGTTTATCGTCAAATATAATACAGTGGATATTTATTCCGTTTTGGTTAATTATCTTGATAAAAAGGATCAATGCTGAAAGCCGTAAATGTGATCTCTTAGTTGTAAATATGTTAACACTAGGACTTGCGTTAGACTATTTAACTGATTTTTCGCAACCATTAAATCGAATAATTTACTACTTTGTTATTTATAGGATAATATTATTATCTTGGATAGCTGAATTCTTTATTATCGGCAGTAGAAAAATAATCAACTATGCCATAATTGTTTTTTTGGCAATTATTTTTTTGACTTACGTTTATCGTGTTCCATTTTCAGAGGCAGGAATTGCCCATAGTTACTTCTCTGCTAATAATATACAATATGAGTTT
Organism: Sporolituus thermophilus DSM 23256; assembly: GCF_900102435.1. NCBI lineage: Bacteria > Bacillati > Bacillota > Negativicutes > Selenomonadales > Sporomusaceae > Thermosinus > Thermosinus thermophilus. Next base: position 37,939 of record NZ_FNBU01000023.1, read on the forward strand.
AATTTTGATTTGTTTAGGTGAGTGGGAATATGGAAAAAATATACAAGAACGTTTTAATTATAATTGAAAGTTACAACCGGTGGAGATTTTTTTCCCGAATGCTAAGTTCATTTGAAAAGCTTGGCCTAAATGTATGTTTTTTTACAGTTTGCCCAAGCGTTAAATATTTTGTAAAAAATAATGACGCAAAGATTTTTTACCTAAACAAGGGTTTAAAAATAGATATAAAAATTGATAAATATGCTTATAAAAATACTCTAGAATTTGCATTACAGGAGCTGTCGTCAATAAGTGCACAGTCGCTAATTGAACTATTTTATGCAAATTTAGAAGAGATTTATAAAAGCTATAAATTTGATTTAATATTGGTGTACAATGGAACCACATGCTTAGGGACTGCTGCTAAGTTATATGGGGTTCGTTGCAATATTAAAACCCTTTTTTTTGAAATTTCTAATCTACCCAATAAAATGTTAGTAGATAGTGAAGGAACCAATGCATTTTCCAAGGTATTTAGAGACTTAAGTATATTGAATAAATTTATTGTGAATGACAATGATTATATAGCATGGCGGAATTCATTTATTAATGCGAAGCTAACTTCTAGTAACATTCCGCAAACTAAATTTGGAAAGAGCAAGCTCAAGGACTACTTCTATTACATGTTCGATAAATTGGGGTATGCTTTCTTGGTTAAAGAAAAACGAAAATATGTATCTTGCTATGCTAATAAATTGTTTAAAGCTGTAAGACCAAATAAAGTCGAGTACGATAACATAACTGACTTAAAAACTATTAGATATGTATTTTATCCAATGCAAGTCAGCCATGATAGTCAATTGGTTTTGCATAGTGATGTAGATAATATCGAAGCTATAAAGTATGCTTCAGGGCTTGCAAAAGATATGAATGCTGTTTTGCTTGTAAAACCGCATCCGGCAGAAATGGATAAAGATTATATTGAACGTATTTGGAGACTAAAAAATGCATACAATTTTTATTTTACCAATATGAATACTTTTGCATTAATAAAAAATGCGTTAACAGTTGTTACAATAAATTCTACTGTTGGGCTAGAAGCTAAAATTCTGGGAGCGGAGGTCCATACATTAGGACGTGCTATTTATTCTAGGTTTTCACAAGAAGATGTAAAAAAGTACATATTAGGATATTTAGTAAACATCAACTATTTCTCACAGGAACCAATAACAGTTGAACAAATAAAAGAGATTTTAAAGAGAGCCAGTTTATAATATTTATTTCTTGGAGAATGAAAAACGCCTTTCCTAAATCCAAAATACTTTTTATAATGTCATCATTTTGACTACCAAATTTCCGCGGTTTATAGCTATAGAAAGGAAGCGGACGTAATGAAAGTCTTAGTTACTGGCGGGGCCGGGTTTATCGGATCCCATACGGTCGATAAATTAATACAAGAGGGCTGCCAAGTGACAGTAGTTGACGACCTCAGCACCGGGCGGCGGGAAAACGTCAATGATCAGGCTGCATTCGTCGAAATGGATGTGTGCAGTCCGGCGCTGTTTGAACTGTTTGCCGTCGGTCAGTTTGACGGTGTTGTCCACCTGGCGGCGCAGACGTTGGTGCCGGTATCGTTGGACAAGCCGGACTTTGATTGCCGCGTTAATGTGTTGGGGACGGTGAACGTGCTGGAGGCCTGCCACCGTTATGGGGTACGTCGGGTGGTGCTGGCTTCGTCGGCGGCGGTGTATGGAGATGGGGTGGTCGTACCGGCGGTGGAAGACGCTCATCTTGCCCCTACCTCATTTTACGGTCTGAGCAAACTGACAGCGGAAAAGTATTTGGCGATGTATTCGCAAGTTTATGGCCTTGAGGGCGTGGCGCTGCGCTACGCCAACGTCTACGGCGAGCGCCAGGGCGACGGTGGGGAAGGCGGCGTTGTCAGCATTTTCGCCCGTCGCATGGCCCGCGGCGATGTTTTGACGGTGTTTGGCGACGGCAACCAGACGCGGGACTTCGTGTATGCCGGCGACGTCGCCAATGCCAACTGGCTGGCGCTGGTTACGCCCAATATCAGCGGGGTGTTTAATGTTGGTACGGCTAGTGAGACCAGCGTTAATGATTTGGCGCATTTATTGGCTAATGCAGCTGGTCGTCCAGTTGACATTCAGTACGGGCCGCCGCGTACCGGCGATATTTATCGCTCGGCGCTTGACAACCGCCTGGCGCGGGAAAGGCTTGGCTGGCAGCCGCAGGTTCCATTGGCTGAAGGATTAGCGCGCACTTGGCAATGGATGAAGGAGCGGGAAGGCTAACAACGGAGGGGATAGGTGAAACCATGCCCAACGACCAAAATGCGTGCCTCACACTCCCATCAGGTTTTTGCTTCGACTATGCCAACTTCTACGGCGAGGGCAAGGTGACGGCTGCGGATATTGCCGCCTTGGCTGAGCGTATTGAGGCGGCCCATGCGGCGGTGGAATATTTGCGCCGGACGGGGGAGGTGCGGGGGCACTTGTCCAAGGATGGATTGCCCGAGAAGGTGCTGTTTCCCCAGCTGCCGTATATTAAAGAAGGCAACTTGAATTCGCCGACGAGCATTGCGCGGCTGAAAGCATTCGGCCAGTCCCTGCGCTACAAGGTCGATGCCGTAGTGTCGTTCGGCATTGGCGGCTCGTATCTTGGCAACAAAGTGCTGTTTGACGTGCACTGCGGCGAGTTCTGGAACTATAAGCTGGTCGAAGCACGGAGCGGCTATCCCAAGCTGTATTTCAGCGGCAATAACATCGACCCGCGGCGGACGCAGGACCTGATCGCGCATCTCGCGGCCGAGGCCAAGGCGGCGCAAGGCGGGCGCAATGAGAAATATAAAGTAACCCTTATCGTCATCTCCAAGTCCGGTTCGACTATTGACACCATGGCCACGTTCATGGTAGTGTATGAGGCGCTGAAACAGCAGGCGCCGCTCATCGACGTCGATGTCGTCGCCGTTACCGACCCGGCCGAAGGGGCAGGCGAAACGCTGCTCGGCCGCCTGGCGCGGGAGCAGGGGTGGCCTATGTTTAGCGTGCCCGACGGGGTGGGCGGCCGGTTCAGTGTCTTTTCCGAAGTGGGGTTGATCACCGCCGCCTGCATCGGCTTTGATATCGACGCCTTCTTAGCCGGGGCGCGGGCGATGGACGAGGCGTGCCGGACCGGCGACATCTGGCGGAACCCGGCCCTGCTCAATGCGGTGCTCAAGTTTATCGCCGCCGAGAAGTACGGGCGGAATATTGAAGTGTTCATGCCCTACGGCGATTACCTCAAGTCCGTGGCCGAGTGGTATGTCCAGCTGCTCGCCGAATCGCTCGGCAAGCGCTATGACCGGGAAGGGCGGGAAGTATTCTATGGCCGTACGCCCATCGTGGCCGTGGGCACGACCGACATGCACGCCCAGACCCAGCAGCACCAGGATGGCAAAAAAGACAAGGTCGTCCAGTTCGTGAAAATCGCAGAGTGGGAGGGTGATCCGGTAATACCCGACGCTTTCCCGGGCGAGGCGAAGCTGGCGGCCATCGCCGGCATTACCATGGGCCAGGCGCTGGACGCCGCGCGGGCGGCCAATGCCGAGGCGCTCGCGGGCGACGGGCGGTTTAACGCGACCTTTGTCCTGCCGCGGCTGAACGCTTTTCACCTCGGGGAGCTGCTGTATCTCCTGGCCTTATCGGTGGCGTATGAGGGCGAGCTGGCCAATGTGGATGCGTTTGACCAGCCGGGGGTCGAGGCGTATAAGCGGATTATGGGGGTTAAGCTGGGTAGCTTGAAAAAACAATTTAACCGCTAAGTACGCGAAGGACACAAAGGGTTACGATGAGCGCGACGTTGTCGCGC